>NZ_MCYD01001173.1:0-2774 GCF_002876325.1 Vibrio sp. 10N.261.52.A1 | reverse complement strand
GGATTATATTAAATCGTATATCGTACAATTTAATATGAATGCGAACCCTATTTTACTGATTGTGACTCTGATGCTTGTGGCGTCATTTTTGATGTTAGCCTTGAGCTCGTTCATCCACATAGATTCTAATTACGACCTGTTTTTCGAAACCAACACCCTCGTGATTACGATGTATATCTACTACGTTGCTCGTCACGCCATTCGCCCGCACAAAATCCTTCGCTATGGTGCTCTACTACTCATTTTTAACCTATTTTATGATGTCACCACTGAGCTTAAATACCTCGACGAATGGGCTGACAGAAACGAGTTAATCGACACCTTTCTAGAAGATGGCTTGTTGTAGATAGCTTTCCTACTTCTTGCCTATGGCATTACTGAACTTACCACTCAATTGAAAGATCAAAGTAAGCAAGATGAGCTAACGGGCTTATACAATCGTAAAAAGTTTGATGCGATCAAGCTGAAGGAGTTCGAGCTCATCTATTTCGATTTAGATGGATTAAAAAAGGTCAACGACCGCAAGGGCCACAAAGTTGGTGACCTGATGATCGTACGCTTTTCTCAAGCATTAAGTCAGTCGGTATTGGAAGATGAAATGGTGTTTCGTGTCGGTGGTGATGAGTTTGTTGCGACAGCACAACTGGGACGTGGTGGTGAGTTCGTAAGCCAAGTCAGTAACCTGCTTTACGGTGAAAACATCTCTTTTTCTTACGGCATCGAAGTGACGAACCAAGATAACTTTCAACAAGCGTTGGAAGAATCGGATAAAGCTATGTATGCGATGAAGCAAGCACGACGCTCCGTTGTCGCTGACGTTTGATCGACCCAAGACAAGATTTCAAACGATCAGAACAAAAAAAGCAAACACGTCTCTGGGCTCTCTTTTTCAGTCAGACATGCGTTTGCTTCCTTTTTTAGTTCATTCGACAGTGTGGCAGTATTGATTAAGCGGTTAATGAGCCTCTCTCAACCGACAATAGTTCACTCACTAGCTTGGGCACTTCGATACTGGCTTTGCCGTAGCGCTTCTCTTCAAACTCGCTCTCTACTGCACTTGGCTCAAGGTTGATTTCTATCGTGTGTGCGCCATGCATTTTCGCATCATGTACAAACCCAGCAGCTGGATATACCACGCCTGATGTTCCAATTGAGATAAATAGATCGGCTTCTTCTAGTGCGGAATAAATGTCGCCCATTCTTAGTGGCATTTCGCCAAACCAAACAATATGTGGACGCATTTGTGCAGGGATTTGGCAGCAATGACAAAGTTCACCCGTTTCAATATCGTCTTTGTGCTCTACAACTTGATTGGATTCACTGCAACGCGCTTTTAAAAGTTCACCATGCATGTGAATAATGTTGTTGCTACCGCCTCTCTCGTGCAAGTTGTCGATGTTTTGCGTGATGATAGTAACGATGCCATCAAGTTTCTCTTCAAGCTCTCCTAGTGCCTTGTGAGCGGCATTTGGCAAGATGCTCTCGCTTTGTAAGCCGTGACGACGCTTGTTATAGAAGGCTTGTACAAGGTCTGGATCTTTTGCGAACCCTTCAGGCGTCGCGACATCTTCGATTTTATGGTTTTCCCATAGCCCGTCTTGTGCTCGGAATGTTTGTATCCCCGACTCCGCAGAAATGCCGGCACCAGTAAGAATTACGATATTTCGATATGGGAAATGCATATAACGTCCTTTTCAATATGTCACTTTGTAACAGCTTAGCACTGTTCAAATTCCAACAATAGTTTTGGGGATTAGACCATAGTCTTAGGCAACTGAATTCATTGGCTATTTGTGACATAACTCGCTTGTCGCTTGATAGTTGTGGCTGTTGTTACTCAAATTCTCTGTTTTGCTATCCATAGAAACAAAAAAGCGACCGAAGCCGCTTAGTTCTGTTCAACAGTTGTCTACTTGATGTGCTTTAACCCACCAAGTGAATAACGTTAGTCTTCGTTGATAGAAGAGATCTTATGGATAGAAAGATCCGCACCGTTGAACTCATCTTCTTCACTTAAGCGTAGGCCTGTTAGTTTGCTCAACACACCGTATACGATTAACGCGCCGACGACAGCAACTGCAACACCTGCGACTGTACCAATCAACTGAGAAGCTAAGCTCACGCCGCCTAGACCCCAGAAAGCTTGTTGGCCGAAGATACCAGCTGCAATGCCACCCCAGGCACCACATACGCCGTGTAGAGGCCATACACCCAATACATCATCAATCTGTGTTTTGTTTTGCATGTAAGTAAATAGGTAAACAAACAAAGCGCCCGCCACGCCGCCAGTAATCAGAGCGCCTAATGGGTGCATTAAGTCTGACCCTGCACAAATTGCTACTAAGCCAGCCAAAGGACCATTATGAATAAAGCCTGGGTCATTTTTACCTGCAACAAGCGCCGCCAGAATACCACCAACCATTGCCATCAGTGAGTTCATCGCCACTAGGCCGCTGATGCCGTTGATTGCTTGTGCAGACATCACGTTAAAGCCAAACCAACCCACACATAAGATCCACGCGCCTAATGCCAGGAAAGGAATGTTCGATGGTGCGAAGTTAGTGTGTTTACCCGCGCGGATGCGACCTTTACGCATACCTAAGAAGTAAACGGCAACCAAAGCGATCCAGCCGCCAACACCGTGAACCACGACAGAACCTGCAAAGTCATGGAATCCATAACCAAACTGGCCTTCTAGCCAATCCTGGAATCCAAAGTTACCATTCCAAATGATGCCTTCGAAAAATGGGTAGATGAAACCAACGGTAAATAAC
>NZ_MCYD01001172.1:0-1117 GCF_002876325.1 Vibrio sp. 10N.261.52.A1 | reverse complement strand
TCAGCAATGCCTTGAATGATGTTGACCGCATCACCGATTTGATCGACATGATGGTTCAGTGAGCTGATTGAATCTTGACTGCTTGATAGACGTTCAGACAACTGAGTAATGTTATTGATAGTATCGACCACGACTTCACGCCCCTTGTCTGCATTCACTTTCGCTTGTTGAACGCCTTCTGCAGCAACAGAGGTGCTTTCTGAAATTTCACCAATCGTTAATACCATTTCTTGAACAGATGTTGTCATGGTTGAGGTGTGGTTAGCTTGAACTTCAAACTGTTTGATTACAGACTCAAGCTCTTCGTGCATGTTAGAAGTACTTTGAGTCAGTTGTAGAGACTTAGATTGAGAGGCCGAAATCAAGCCTTCTAGCTGATCAAGCAACTGATTGAAGTACTGGCCTAGTGTGCTTAACTCGTCTTTACCATCAAGATGCGAACGAATAGACACATCGTTGGAATCGACAATATTGCGGATCACCGAAAGCAGTGATTCAATTTTGCCAATGATAGAGCGAACAATTAACCAGCTGAACAAAATGATCGACACAAGTAATGTGACGCAAAGGATGTTGTTGATCAGTGATAGTTTGTCCATCTCCTTTTGAGTTTCTTGGTCGAGTACTGCTGAAAACTCTTTAAACTGAGTCTCAATCACATGTGAACCAGAGCGTGCTTCCCCAAGAAGGCCCTCATTATGCTTAAGTCCAATAACTTTCTTCTGTTCAACCACTTGCTTTGCTGTCTCTAGCAAGGCACTCGAGCTTAAAGAAAGCATGCTCGGATCAAAGGTACCTTTTTCAATCAAATCATTAAAAAGATAAAGCTCTACTTTTTGCTCAGCGCTCGCGGTTGCACTCATGCTATCTAGCACTTTATGAAACTGTCCCAAAAGACCTTTGTCTCTCGCGAGTCCATAGACTTCCGTTGCTTTTACCAGTTCAACGAAACTCGTATGGTACGTCTCTATGTCTTCACGTAAGTGTGTGCTGTTTACCAACCCTAGATCATTCAGAACCACATTGAGCTGTGACTCTGAAGCCAAAAACTTGTTGTAGTTTACGTCGAACTTATCAAGGTACTTCATATCATTTCGCAACAAGAAGTCTTTCTCAT
>NZ_MCYD01001171.1:4127-5271 GCF_002876325.1 Vibrio sp. 10N.261.52.A1 | reverse complement strand
GTCAACTACAGAATCCCTCTTAAATTGCTTGTTATGCTGCGCTCTCATTTAGCTTGATGTACCTTGTTTCAGGCGGTAAATCTAATAAGCCTGAGCATAAAAACCTAGGTCTAATATCGATGTTTGCTAAATCAGTTAATGGGAACCAGCGAAACTCTAAATCTACGTCAGACTCTATACCACGAAAAGCCTCGGTTTTTGGCAACTTCTGTGGAGAACTCAAACGCACCAAAAAGTAATTGGCTAATTCGTGATACTTTTTACCAGAAAATTCAAAAAAGCTTTCAACATACCAAAGGTGTCTTTCAACAACTGAGTCGATAGATAACTCTTCAAGCAGTTCTCTTTTCAATGTATCGTCTGAGTTTTCAAAAAACTCTACTTTACCGCCCGGCAATGCCCAAAAAGGATCGCCTACAAGTCTATGCAACAACACATGATCTTCATCAATTATCACGGCAGCACTACGACAATTAAATCGAGCGTTGCCTTGGTCAAATCTCAACATTTTTACTCCTAGCAGCATAACGCCAAATTAAGGTGTGAACAACGCTAACACCTTAGCTAAAGCATTGTTCCATAAACACTAAACTTGCTTGAAGTGCAAGCGCCGAGCGTTGTGAATCACTCTTAAATTTCTTGTTATGTGTGAGCTTCAAGGTGCTGCTTCAAAGACCCCAACAAGAAATCCCAGACCTGCGTTTCCATGAGATTATAGAGTTCCTCTGAACGAATGTTACTTTGCACTAACTTCAATTCTGTCCCAAATGGAGTTTCCGACAAAGAATAGCTAATTACTAAATGATTCTCTGGAGTTCGCTCTGTTCCATGATTATCACTCCAGTATCGATATGAGTAGAATTTAGGCTTTTCCAGAGTTTCAATTGTCCCATGGTCAGTAAACGGGGAACCATTTACTTCACCTTTGTATAAAACTTCAGAGCCGACTTCCCACGTACTTACAACTTCTTTCAATGGGAAATACTTGGGAATCTCGCGACAACTCGTTAACGCTTCAAAAACTCTGTGTTTTGGAGCATTGATTTCGATTATCTTCTCTATTTCAAACACTTGCTAAAATCCTTTTTTATCAGTAGCACATAACGCCGCATTAAGGTGTGAGCGACGCTTGGCTATACTTGAG
>NZ_MCYD01001171.1:2512-3376 GCF_002876325.1 Vibrio sp. 10N.261.52.A1 | reverse complement strand
TACTTGAGCGAAGCGAAACTGCCAAGCGTTGCGAATCACTCTTAAATGCTTTGTTAGCATTTTAACTTTCTCCGGGCAGTTAGAACAAAATCCTGATGAAGTTCAAAGAGCTCAGTACCCAACTCATTCAACTCTCGGATTTGCTCTTCAACATGAGGAGGCCAATCCCATGCACCTCTGTAAACATCTGGAATACATGAAAACATTTCGCCATTGCCAATGGAATAAGAACGATTTGCCAATGTATAAATGAAATGCTTAGATTTATCTATTAGTTGTTTCCTTTTAGATTCCAACTCTTCGTCAAGGAAATGTTTCAGGGCGTTATTCCACGTATGTACGAAGGTATCCAACGATTTTACTTCTTTGCCGTGATGGGAGTTGCCAAAATCATGCTCTTCTAGAAGTTTAATGTCTAACCCATCAGATGGTAAAAGCTCTATAAACTCAAGAAATAAAGCTTTATCAACTTCAATTAAATTTTGTTTGTCGACTTGAGCAAGTTTTTTAGACTTATATATAAATGCCTGATAACCAATATTATGAGCCAATGCTAAAAATACCATTCCAAAACCTAGCCAATAATCGGCAGTATTCGACTGTAACTCAGCTAATGTGTAGTGCTCCCCTGCATTCAAGTTAAGAGTGTCTACCAACCAATTATAAAAAAGCTGCTTAAAAGCAGTCGGAGTAAGGAGTACGGTAACACCGGCACCACCGACTAACCAAGTGAGCTTGTTTGTAAAGTCAGGGAATAGCCACTTCTTCCAGATAATTTCTTTTACTTCTTTCCTATCGAACACCAATGTCCCCTTTAAATGCTAACGCCGCATTAAGGTGTGAGCAGCGCTTGGCTATACTTGA
>NZ_MCYD01001171.1:0-1848 GCF_002876325.1 Vibrio sp. 10N.261.52.A1 | reverse complement strand
ACTTGAGCGAAGCGAAAATGCCAAGCGTTGCAAATCACTCTTAAATGCTTTGTTATGCCTGTACTAAAAGAGTTCGAAAGACTTATGTTTAATGGCTTCAATCTTAGCCCTTAACTTAATCTTGTCGTCCGCTTTTTTATACGCAAAGTCACTCATAAAAGTAACCAAGTGCTCAAGGTCTTGTACGGTAGTTACCTTTACAAAGGATTTCTCTTTATTGACGTATACACGTGACTTTTTATCGAGCTGTAAAAGCTCGACTGCATTACTCAAAGTACCTGTACTTTTAGTGTCCCAAACCATCAAGCCAAAGTCACAATCTTGAGTCATGGCTAAGTCTTTGGCAGTAAAGAACGCCCTAGAGCCGGGAGATGCACTACTAACGATGTTTTTAACAGCCCAGCGTCCCACGTTATTTCTGGGTTGCCCACCAGTGCAATACACCGTCACATTTTGGTAGGAGTGTTGCAACAAGAACTCTTGTATAGAGGTATCCACTCCATCAGCATCACCAACGATCACGTCAAACCCAGAATCGACTATATGTTTTAAGCGAAAACGCACGTTTTCGTCTAAATTTTTAATTCTCATTGAGCCTGAAACAAAAACCGTAGTCATCATCTTTTCCTAGTAGCTGTAGCAACAAATATTTTGTCAATCTTATCACATTGACGTAGTGTCTGAGTGGCAGCTTCTAATGATGTACCTGTATCGTACAAATCATCGATTATAAGTACATTGTAACCTGTTTCCGGCAATGTCTCGGCTACAACTTTATCATCGATTTCAAATGCCTCCATCAACAACTCTATACGGTCCTCACGACTAGCAATATCTTTCATTTGCGGCGTAGACTTTGATTTTACGAGCAAACCACTAATACAAAGTTTACCCGCGATATTACCGAGCTCTAACGCTATTTCTTGTACAGGTTGTTTGGGTCTAACTTTCGAAGGTGGCATAGCCACGATGAAAGAAATAAAAGGCAGTTTCGGCAAAATATTGTCATTTATACTTTGAGCGATGTCAGTGCACTGAGTAAAGTCATCTCTGTACTTCAAGAGAAACACTGCTTCACCAACATCGGTTCTGACAGTATCAAACTGCGCATGACCCCACTGATTTTCACCAATGTAAGTACTGCTTACAATGTGCTTATCAAGAGAATAACCTAAGTCCCAGACCCCTGTAATTTCTTTTACATTTACATCCATAATTACACTCCTAGCTTGACGTTGAAATCTATTATTCTTTGAAAGGCATAACGCCTTGTTAAGGTGTGAGGCACGCAATACCGAAGCTTCCGCATACCACCTTAACCACTAAACCTGACGCATGGTAAAAATGCCACGCGTGCCGAATCACTCTTAAACAATTTGTTAGCAGGACATTACGCAAGTAGCCGATGCTTCATTGACATAACTATAACCTTCGATAGTGACTGTAATCTGCTCTAAACCAAAAACTGACTCTGACGTTATCACTATAGGGAAGTTTAGTCTTATCAAGTCGTTATGATTGGGCTTCGTAATGCCAAACCAAAAGCCTACGGTTTTGCCATTTACGAACATATTGGGTTGAGAATATTCGACTTCAGCTAATCCATAATGAATGAAACCAATAAACTCATTACCATTCGCATCGACGAATTTCGCCCTGACAATGATGTTAGAGTTGGGATCTAGTGCATCATCTTGGCTAGCTTGACAAATGACAGTCTCATCATGACTATCATCTTTCCATGAGGGAAACTGCCATACAGCATGATCTTGTATATCTTGGGGAGTTATTTCCCATATTTGCTTAGCCATGTTACTCCTGTACTGCTAACAGCTATATTAGACAGAA
>NZ_MCYD01001170.1:0-512 GCF_002876325.1 Vibrio sp. 10N.261.52.A1 | reverse complement strand
AGAGTATTATGGAATAATAACAGGGATGATTACGCCCTAATACTCTCTAAGTAGGTTATTGTGATTAGGTTATTACTATACGCGGTCAGCGCGGTAGCAAGTCACATCTACTTCAACTTTCACATCTACGACTAGGTCGCAAACCATGCAGATACGTGCCGGTGGGTTAGCACCAAAGAACTCTTTGAATACCTTATTAAAAGATTGGAAGTAACGAGAGTCCGTTAGTACAACCTTTACGTGTACTACGTCTTCTAGGCCGTAGCCTGCTTCAGTCATGATATCGACACAGTTTTGGATCGCTAGGCGAGACTGGTCAATAATGCCACCCTCAACTACTTCACCATCTGTCATCGGTGTCTGGCCAGAAACGTATAGGAAACCACCCGCTTCAGTTGCGCGTGCAAATGGTAAATGTTGTCCGCCTGTACCTGTTCCGCCTTCAACACCGTAACGTTTAATAGTCATTTTTTAACTCCACTTCTTTATAGATAATATTGGTTCTATTCCAA
>NZ_MCYD01001169.1:0-5125 GCF_002876325.1 Vibrio sp. 10N.261.52.A1 | reverse complement strand
GCTGAAAATAAAATATAAACTTGGCGGATAACATTAATATTATCCCTACACCTTTTATCTAATATCACTCTGTGAATGATACTTGAATAACTCATACATCAATCCTATAGGTGGTAGATAAGTTTTTCTAAATGAACTTTGCTTCTATAGGGCAGGAAGCAAGGGTAGAAAAATGAATAGGTGGGGGCTGTGTTGTATGGCATCGATTTCAACGGATTTGAAACGTAATCGGGTGCGAGGTTATTTCAAATCCCAAATAAAAGGCATTGCTATTATCGAATTTACGGTAGTGGTAAGTCTTTTTTTCGCGCTTTTTTTAACGGTTGTTGACCTTGGCATATATGGGTTTGTAAAACTTACCATGCAACACTCAGCAAGAGAGGGGGCAAGGTATGCCGTCACTGGTCGGTCTGATTTAGACCCTGATGCATCGAGTAATCGTGAAGCGGCAATACTAGAGAAGATCTCTCAGTCTTCGAGCGGGTTGCTCGATAAAGTGATGGATGTGCAAAATATTCGTGTTGAAGATGTCTATGGAAACGCGATATCTGGTTTTGGTGGCTCTGGAGATATTATATCTATCCATCTTGACTGCGAATGGCCATCCGTTAACCCCTATATGTATGTTTTGCTGGATGATGGGAAATTTAAATTTACCGTCAGTGCAGCAATGAAAAACGAAGCTTTTTAGGGGGATTAAAGATGTTTCCTAAAAAGATAAATAAGGCAGTACAGCAAGGGTTTGCAGCGATAGAAATGACGCTAATTGCGCCAATATTTATGTTGTTGATCGTAGCTGCTGTTGATATCACCCACCTTATTCAAGCCAACCACACCATTATTAGTATCAGTCGAGAAGGCGGCAATATTATTTCTCGGAGTAATACCGATACGCCACAAGAAGTGATGGATATTATCGCCACCACATCTGGAACATTAGACATGACTCAGGATGGTGTCATTTACATTACCGAGTTAGTTGGTCAAGAAGACGCTTCCCCTTACATTAAAAGCCAATACCGATGGAACCAACACGGACTAAGTAAAAATAGTGCCATTTGGTCGAGCTGCAGTAATTGGGCAAGCGATGGAGAGTGCTCAGATGTTGATGCTGATAATCCTCCCCTTATTAACAATCTAGCCGTCGCGCTTGATGAAGGGGAGATCGTTTACAGCGTAGAAGTGTTCTATGACTATTCGCCTATCTTTAGTCGAGTTTTTGATGACGAATACATCCTGAGCGACACAACATATATGTAAGGGAGGTCTATATGGATAGTGGTACCCGAAACAAATATCGTTACAGCCGGGGATTAGTGGTTTTGATGTCAGTTATCGCACTGCCTTTTATTCTGTTAGTCGTCGGTCTTTCTATTGATGCTGGTCGAGCTTATATCGTTAAGTCGAAACTGTTTGCGGCGGTTGATGCGGCGAGCATTGCCGCAGCGCGAGCCGTTGCTAATGGTGAAGATGCAGGGCGAGCTGCGGCTCAGAAATACTTTGCAGCGAATATTCCTGCCGACTTTTATTCAGCAACCCCTAATTTGGGGGCTGTTAATTTCGCTTATGATTCCTTTGGAAATATCTCTATTGATATTTCAGCCACCGCGCAAGTTCCGACTGTTTTTCTACCTTTGATTGGGTTAGATACATTCAATCCGGGTGTGTCTGCACAATCGATTCGTCGCCCTGTTGATTTAGTGCTCGTGATAGATAACACAACTTCGTTGAGGTTAGGAAGCATCGGTGATGTAACGCAAGATGTGATAGATAGGTCGAAGTCATTTATTGAAAACTTCCACGAAGGTTTTGACCGCATTTCATTGGTGAAGTTTGCTTTCGGGTCGGAAGTTCCCGTGGGGTTCAATGCGACTCGAGGCCATAGTCGAAGCACTATCAAGTCTGAGATCGATAGCTTCAATTTCGGTAGTACCTCTAATGCACAATATACCAATGCATCAGAGGGGATGTATCGAGCCCTCAATGAGCTAAGAACAGTGACAAATCCTGCAAATCTAAAAGTGATCGTGTTTTTTACCGACGGTGCACCAAATACCTTCGCTTCAACTTTTGACTTTGAAGGTGGTGGCACACATACCGGGGCGATAAGATCGAGTGATGGCACGAGTGGTACGCCAAGAGGGCTTTGGAGACATGACTCCATTGCTACAAGGTTATCTGATGGCTATGAGGGACGCGATATCGATGATTACATCAGCGAGATGCCTGAGTACTATACAACCCATGATTCGAATGCCACTGAGTTTAATATCCTAAACCCCACTCACTCGGTACGTCCTGTCGCCCAGTATGATCCCGATAGCCACTCGGCTAATGATTTGTATAGAAGGGTGAACAGGGTTGCTCGTAACCTTGTAGAAGACATTGCTGAAGCGGCAAGATCTGAAGGTATTTATGTGTTTACTCTCGGACTCGGCTCATCGCTTACATCGGCGACCGGACCAGATAGTGAGTTTGGGGAAGACTTATTATTACGTATGGCGAACTCGAGTGCGTTGTTGGATGATCCGGATTTAAGTAGTGACTACGACCCTAATCAACTTGAGGGTGTGTACTGTCATGCTGTTGATGAGGAGGCGCTAGGTCCTTGTTTTGATGAGATGCTTGACGTCATTATCCGTTTAACCTTGTAGCTTCTTGGGCAAGTAATGCACTTTATGATTAATAGATATAAAGAGTAGGGATTGCGCTTAAAAAGAAGAGGGAGCCTTCGCTCCCTCTTAGTGCTGCCTACCATTTGAGGCTAGTTATATAAGGTGAGGAAGATTACTCCTCCCAAACCACCAACTTGTCTTTTGGCCAGTTGTGGCCCACTTCGTGGTACTTCTGCTCTAAAACATGGCGTTTGATCTTGAGTGTTGGTGTTAACACGCCGTTCTCAATACTCCATGGTTCTTTGATCATAAGTACGCCCTTGATCTTCTCATGAGACGCGAGCTTCTCATTCATTTTTTCGATCACTCGCTTAGTCGTTCTCTCGTAGCGAGCGCGATCGAAGTTAGGGAAATCATGCGGGACAACAAGCAGAATAGGACCAGGTAAGCCAAGGCCAATCAGACACATCATCTCTACGCGGCTGTACTCAAAGAGTTTATTCTCGATAGGTACTGGTGCAACAAACTTACCTTTCGCAGTTTTGAAGGTATCTTTCTTACGTCCACGAATGGTGAGGTAGCCTTCGCTATCAATATCACCAATATCACCGGTGTGTAGCCAGCCTTCAGAGTTAAACGACTCTTGCGTTGCAATATCATTTTTGTAGTAACCAGAGAACAGACCTTTACCACGAACTAGAATCTCTTCATCTTCGGCAATCTTTAGTTCAATGCCAGGGCCTGCGTTACCAACCGTACCAATTTTATCCGCTCTAAATGGATAGTTTAATGTGCTGTAAGCGAAAGACTCTGTCATCCCCCATGCTTCGGTAATGTGTAAACCAACGCTTTCGTACCATGCAAGTAGCGCTGGTGATACTGGCGCGGAGCCACAGCCCAGAACGCGAGCTTGATCTAGACCTAAGCCATCAGCGAGCTTCTTCTTGATGATGTTATTAATGAATGGGATTTTCAGCAGAATGTTCAGTTTTTTCTGTGGCAGCTTGTCTTGGATGCGCTGTTGGAACAGGGTCCATAAACGAGGGACAGAAATAAACAGAGTAGGACGCTGCATCTTCACATCATCAATGAAGGTGTCTAAAGATTCTGGGAATGCGGTAACGACACCGCCCATTACTGATGAACCAAAGATGTAGACACGCTCTGTGATATGGGCAAGTGGTAAGTAAGAAAACAGACGATCATCTTTTTGGATACCGATATGATCGATCAGCCTTTGAACTGACCACGTAAAGGCACCGTACGTAAGCATTGCGCCCTTTGGCAAGCCAGAAGTACCCGATGTGTAAACAAGAGACATAAGCTTGTCATCGTGATGCTGAGGGCGTTTAGTCGTTGGTTCATGTGTATTGATGAGTTGACCAAATGTGTGTTTACATTTTGGCGCTGTATCATAGGGTAGCGAGATGCTAGCTAAGCTTGGGGTGTCATCAAGTACTTGTTGTGTCGCTTTCGGATCATCAAGCTTACCTGCAATCACGATCTTACTTTCACTGTGCTCAATACAGTATTGGATGGTATCTGCACCTGCGGTAGGAAAGATTGGGACGCTGACAAAATCTCCTAACATCATGGCAAGGTCACAGATAAACCATTCTGCACAGTTTTTAGAAATAAGCGCGACTCGATCGCCGGGTTCTGCACCAAGAGCTTCCAGTGCTGACGCCAGTTTTAGTGCTTTATCAGCCACTTCTTTGTACGTGAACTCGACAAACTGGCGGTTAATAATTTGCTTTAAATAGACCTCATTTGGGCGTTCTTCTGCCCACTTAAGAATCATATCATTGGGTGTAGGGAGAGCTGTTGCTTGTTCTTGGCTAAACTCGTTAGGCTGAATCATTGTCTAACTCCATGTTTTTCGCTAAGTTATTTTTGTTAAAATCATGTTAAATGTACCATGATTTTTTCTTTTAGGGAGTAAAATTAGCGTTTTCTGTTATCCGTGCAGGCTCGTCTGTAACTTGCAGGCGTTACGCCAGTTCTTTTCTTGAAGATTCTTGAGAAATATGACACATCCTTGTATCCACATTGGTAAGAGATGACAGCTATCTTGGACTCGGTATCCGCTTCGATTAGCTTCTTGGCTAGTAAGATTCGTTTATCGCACACGAAGTCGCGAAAGCTTACTCCAAAGTGTAGATGAAACTTCTTAGAAAAGTAGGTTGTAGAACAATGACATCTCTCAGCGATCACCGTTTCTTTGATCTCTTTGTTGATGTTGTCCATAACAAAATTGACCACTTCTGATGTGAACAACTTGGTAGGGAGTTGGTTGTTATTATTAGTATCTCGGTCAAGGTCAAAATGTGGTTCGAAGATATGCTGCGTTTTTCTCTTCAACTCTTCGAAGGTGCTGGTCAGATGATTACTGTTTGTTTCGATAACAAATAGCACATTTTTATGATTCCGAATGATATTAGGTACTCGATCTGAACAGATTATTACTATTCTCTTATTGAGGTTCTCACAAATTGAGAGTGACATAGTAA
>NZ_MCYD01001168.1:0-1310 GCF_002876325.1 Vibrio sp. 10N.261.52.A1 | reverse complement strand
AATCAAAGGTCCTTATTTCCTATAAATTCCATTACTTCTCTATAAATATTCATGATTAAAATGAATTGGTTCGGTTGTGATTGGCACAGCTTTTAAGTAAGGAAGTGGGACTAATGTTAAAACGTAAAGCTCTACAATTAGCAGTATCAGTCGGTATGGCGGCCATGTCGGGTGCGGTTTATGCAAATGGATCTGACATGACGAATCCAGATTCAGGTGTCGTCGTTGGTTATTGGCATAACTGGTGTGATGGTGGTGGTTACCAAGGTGGTAATGCTCCATGTGTAACGCTGGATGAAGTGAACCCGATGTACAACATTGTGAATGTCTCATTCATGAAAGTGTATGACGTGGCGGATGGTCGAATTCCAACTTTTAAACTGGACCCTACTGTTGGGCTTTCAGAAGAACAATTTATTGATCAAATTTCAGAACTCAACAAGCAAGGTCGCTCTGTGCTAATAGCTTTAGGTGGAGCCGATGCACACGTAGAGCTTGAAACAGGTGATGAAAGAGCCTTTGCTGATGAGATTATCCGTCTTACGGAGCGCTATGGTTTTGATGGTCTAGATATCGACCTAGAACAAGCAGCAGTAACCGCAGCAAACAACCAAACCGTGATTCCAGATGCCCTTAAGCTAGTGAAAGATCACTACCGTGCTGAAGGCAAAAACTTCCTTATTACTATGGCGCCAGAGTTCCCGTATCTAACGACGGGTGGTAAGTATGTTCCTTACATCGATAACTTGGAAGGTTACTACGATTGGATCAACCCGCAGTTTTATAACCAAGGTGGCGACGGCATCTGGGTTGACGGCGTAGGCTGGATTGCTCAAAACAACGATGAGCTGAAAGAAGAGTTCATTTACTACATCTCTGACTCTCTAATCAACGGTACTCGTGGTTTCCATAAGATCCCGCACGATAAGCTTGTGTTTGGTATCCCTTCGAGTATTGACGCAGCGGCAACTGGTTTTGTCAAAGAGCCACAAGACCTATACGACGCGTTCGATAGTTTAACTGCTCAAGGTCAGCCTTTACGCGGTGTAATGACGTGGTCTATCAACTGGGATATGGGCACCAACAAAGCCGGGCAAGCATACAACGAACAATTCATCAAAGACTACGGTCCATTTGTTCACGGCCAAGTGACACCGCCACCAGTTGAAGGTGAGCCTGTGTTGAAAGGTGTTGAGAATACTCGTGTACTTCACGGCACTGTTTTTGACCCGATGGAAGGCGTGACAGCAACAGATAAAGAAGATGGTGATTTAACTTCATCAATTGATGTTGAAGGTTACGTTGAAACC
>NZ_MCYD01001167.1:0-535 GCF_002876325.1 Vibrio sp. 10N.261.52.A1 | reverse complement strand
TATCGTTTACGTCATTGAGATACTAGACAGAATAATTCTGTATTTAAGTGCAGAATTTTTCTGTCTAATATAGCTGTTAACTATTTAGGAGGTTGTGTTTGAATCAGAAGTACTTAACGTTTGCTAAAACGACCCTGTTTTATCTATGGATCAGTTTTACTGTCCTTTTTCGGTTTTTGTTGGGTAACCTCTATGGCGTGTTAATTACTATGCTAGTTCTCCGCTACTTTAGTGAAAGTCTGTTTGGTCATCCAGCGTACTCTTTCGACGAACTTATGGCTTGGCTTCATGCTCTTAGTGATGAAATGAAAGTTGCTATAGTTAGTTCACTAGTTACTGTTATCGGTTTTCTAGTTGCTTACGCAAGTGCTACTTCAAACTGGAAATCTCAACTATTAGCCAACATAAAACTGCAGGCGTGGGGTGAATTAAATGCCTTTTTTACAGAGGTTGGTTCACTTGTGACTGACTGTGAAATTTATGCATCTGAAACTCTAGAAACGTCCGAAAAGATTAGAAAGTCTAAGAATAAGCA
>NZ_MCYD01001166.1:0-2560 GCF_002876325.1 Vibrio sp. 10N.261.52.A1 | reverse complement strand
GAGACTGTCCTAAATTCTGTGTAACTGTCTAAACTTAAGCCTTAAAGGCTAAGGATGGATAGTATGGATAAGAAAGCACTTGAAGCTTTTGCTCGTGAAGCAGCTAAGTCAATTAAGACAGAAACTGATCTTGATGACTTCCGCAAAATGTTAACCAAGGTGACTGTTGAGACGGCATTGAATGTCGAGCTTGATGAGCACCTTGGTTACGAAAAACACTTCTCTAAACCTAGTTCTAACTCCCGTAATGGGTACTCCTCCAAGTCGCTTCTCACTGATGATGGTGAAGTGCCTATAGACGTTCCTCGTGACCGAGAGTCAAGCTTTGAACCAAAGCTGGTTCGTAAGCATCAAACTCGTTTCCAGTCGATGGATGACAAAATCTTAAGCCTCTATGCTAAAGGTATGACGACCCGAGAAATCGTAGCCACATTCAAGGAAATGTACGATGCGGATGTCTCACCAACCCTTATATCTAAAGTGACCGACTCTATTCTCGAGCAGGTTGTTGAATGGCAATCTCGCCCTTTAGATGAGGTCTACCCCATCGTCTATCTCGACTGCATTGTCGTTAAAATCAGACAAGATAAACAGGTCATCAACAAAGCCGTTTATCTTGCTCTAGGCGTAAACATGGAGGGGCAAAAAGAACTGCTTGGTATGTGGCTGTCAGAAACGGAAGGCGCGAAGTTCTGGCTTGCTGTACTAACAGAGCTACAAAACCGCGGAGTAAAAGACATTCTTATTGCATGTGTCGATGGTCTGAAGGGCTTCCCTGATGCCATTAATGCAGCATTCCCAAATACCCAGATACAACTCTGCATCGTCCATATGGTGAGAAACTCAGTCAAGTACGTACCTTGGAAGGACTATAAGGCGGTCACTGCCGATCTTAAGAAGATCTATCAGTCGAAAACTGAAGACGAAGCACTATTCGCCTTAGAGCAGTTATCAGATAAATGGGATGACAAATACCCTCAGATCAGCCGCTCCTGGACAGCGCATTGGAATAACCTGAACACGCTCTTCAACTACCCTGAGGACATTAGGCGAGCGATCTACACAACCAACGCTATAGAATCACTTAATAGCGTTATTAGAAAGGCGATTAAGAAGCGTAAACTGTTCCCGACTGATGAGTCGGCAAGAAAAGTGATCTTCTTAGCGATCCAAGATGCGTCCAAGAGATGGACAATGCCAATCAGAAACTGGCGACAAGCCCTGAACCGCTTTATGATTATGTTCGAAGACCGACTCACTGAATATATGTAACCCCGACAGTTACACAGAATTATTTACAGGGTCAAAAAGGGACAAATGAAGATGTCATTTGTCCCTTTTTTAGTTGTTTCTTGAAAAGTAGGTTAATAAATAGCGTCTGACGCTGCTTACTCTTCGATGAGCCAGTAGCCTTTGTTCACCAATTCAGTCACGACCGTTACGCCCGAAGGTGATAGGGCATTAGCCGAAGTAATCACGGTCTCATCGCAAAGTATGTTGAGTAACGAAGAATCCGCTTCATCCACCTTAAACACCTCACCATTGATGTAAGCCGTGTTGCTTTGATTTTCGTGGTAGAGCGCTTTCAAGCCGGATACTCGGTGGATTTCACCTTCTGACTCTAGGTGTTGGGCAATCTCTTCTTGAGTCCATAGTGGCTCTGGTGCAACGATATCAAGCTGGTGGCGTGACTGGCTCAGTAAGCAACCCATGAAGTCGCTAACCGTCTCTGGTTGCTCAAGGGCTGATTTAAGCATATCAGTCAGGTTACTCAAATCTGACGAACGAATCTTGCCGTAGCTGTCCTGCGCTTTGAACTCAGGATCGTGCAAGTGAACATCACCCATATCATGGGCAAGTACAAAGTCGGCAAAGTTACTGATCAGCTCTTGCTCTTTCGGAGAGCGGTAGCCAATGGAGTAGCTCATTGATGGTTCTAGCGTATTGCCTTCGTGTGGAAAGCCTGGCGGGATATAAAGAATATCGCCTGGTTCTAGAGTTTCATCAATGATTGGCTCAAAACCTTCGATTTGGCGTAGAGCAGAAGCTTGGACGGTCTCTTTATATTGTCCGACATCTTTTGCGCCTACTTTCCATTGACGCTTACCTTGACCTTGAATGATGAATACATCGTATTGGTCAATATGCGGTCCAACACCACCTTCAGGTGCTGAGTAGCAAATCATCAGGTCATCGAACAACCAGTTTGGTAATTGTTGGAACGCTTTCGTTAGCTCATTGGCACCTTGATGCCAATGGTTGGCTGCTTGAACGATCAGTTGCCAGTGAGACTCCGCCAGTTCACCAAATTTTTCTTCGGCGAATGGGCCGTGCTCTGCTGTCCATTGGTTGTTGAGGTTAGAAACAAAGCGAGAATCCACTTCTTCTTCCATCGATAAACCAGCAAGTTCTTCCGGCGAAATTGGGTCGACGAAGTTTTGGAAGCCACCTTTTAAGATGGTTGGTTTCTTATGCCAGTAATTTTCAAGAAACTCGGGCATAGAAAAGCTAAGTTGGTACATGTGAATCCTGTATGTTTTGATGCTAGTTGCTAGTTGCT
>NZ_MCYD01001165.1:0-5037 GCF_002876325.1 Vibrio sp. 10N.261.52.A1 | reverse complement strand
CTGTATACCCATCACCATCTATTAGAAAGAGAGTTTAAAGACCTATACAGATGTGATTAGAAGTAAGAACTATTCATTCAATCAAAATAAGCATCGGATTCATAAGAAGTTATACTCCTCCCACACTTCAAAAAAATTAACCCGCACAAAGTTTCAATATCGCTATTTTTACTCTACTGTTTTTAGATAAAAACAGTTGAATGGATCCTTATATGGCTAATACGGTCTGGAATAACCTTTCAGTCAAACATAAACTCTTTGGCTTAGTTCTACTTCCCATTTCACTTTTGCTCTTCCTCGCTGGCAGACAAGCCTATATCTTGACGACACAGTTAACTGATTTTGAGCGAACCAATCAGTTATCTGTCTACCTTCAAGATATTTCTATCTTATACAGAAGCACCTTAGCGTCGAGTCCTGAAGAGTTTACCGCTCAAAGTGAACAAGTTAAGTTAGAACTCAAAACCTTATCTCCTATTATCTTCCTCGGGGCTTCTGATGACATGGATCAGTTAGTCGCGGATTTTAGCGAAGCTACCCTATCGACTATGGAAGCAACGGACACTTACGATAAATTGGATGCCCAGGAGTGGCAGAGTGATTTATACAAACAGTTGTTGCTAGAGATAGAAAAAGTACCGTTCGAGAATACCAAGCGAGAAATCCAACAGCACCTGACCGCCTTACAACAACTCGAATGGTTAATGTTCTGGTCGAACGAAGAATTTAAATTGGGTACCTCACTTATTGAGATATTCCAAAGTAGCCAAGAATACGATCCCGAACTCGCAGAACAGATTAAAACCCTGAGTGAAAGGCAACAACTGTTTTTGGAACGCTTCGTGTCATTGAATGCCAATGAACACCAGGTTTCACTAATGGTTGAAGTGTTCAGAAATGATGTGTTTGCTCAAAGCCAAGAAATAAGAAACGCTCTACTAGATCTCAACGCTCTCAGTGGGTTAACACCTCAAGAGATATCTGTCGGCTTGGAAGCAATGAGCGCGCGACTGAACCTATTACAGAGTTTAGGGAACGTCATCAAACAAGAGTTCCAAGTTGAAGTTGAACAAGCAATCTCAGCGGCTCAAGTACAAAGAACATTATTCATCTCTTTAGTCGCCCTACTCGCAACGATTGTTATGGGCTTAACGCTGAGCTTAGCAAGACAGGTAACCAATAATCTTGGTTTGGTTCTGAAGTTCTTAAAGAGTGAGAATGATGAAACTCGCCCTTCTCTGGAAAAGCTCATTCAAGGTAAAGATGAACTGAGTTTATTCGCTCAACAAGTCGAACGTTTAACTATCGAGAGAGAACACGCCAAAGAAAAACTCACGCAAGCAAAAGAAGACGCAGAGCGAGCGAAAGATCACGCAATACAAGCGAGTAAGGCAAAAAGCAGCTTCTTAGCCAACATGTCACACGAGATCCGTACCCCGTTGAACGGCGTTATCGGTATCTCAGAGATCCTTTCTGATACTCCATTAACCCCGACACAGCGTGATTATGTAGACACCATAGAAACCTCTTCTCAACTCTTGCTCAGCTTAATCAATGACATTTTAGACTTCTCGAAAATCGAATCGGGTATGTTACTTATCAGCCCACATTCTGCGTCTATCCGCGAATCAATTTATGATATTGCGTCGATTGTTGCGCCAAAAGCCAAAGAACAAAAAATATCAATCAACGTTGATATCAGCCCGGATACTCCAGCTCGAGTGATGATCGACGATCACCGTCTAAGACAAGTCCTGATGAACTTCATGTCGAATGCTGTCAAGTTCACAGCTGAAGGTGGCGTTACCCTCTCAATCAACACGCTCCAACAAGCTGATGACAAGGTTAAGGTTCGCTTTGCAGTGCGAGATACGGGGATTGGTATCGATAAGCAACAGCAAAAACAGATCTTCGAACCTTTTGCGCAAGAAGATGACTCGACGACTCGTCAGTTTGGGGGCACTGGTCTTGGACTTGCCATCAGTACTCAGCTCGTAGAACTAATGGGCGGACAAATACAATTAGACTCAGTGAAAGGCGAAGGTAGCTGTTTCTATTTCGACTTAGAATTAGCGGTTGATCTAAGGCTACCTAAACCAAGCACGGCTTCTTCCGACATCTATATTCTTGGGCATGCTAATTTACTTTCAGAGCGTATCGAAAACGACCTAAAACTTTACGGATTAGAAGTCGCGCAAACCACCGATAATACGAGCGAGATTAGTGACCAAATTACCACCAAACAACACACAAAACCGACTACGGTTATCTTTGCGGAAAGCGATGAGTTCCAAGCCAGTGACTATGCCGATCAGCTATATTCGCTTCATAAAAATGGCGCGACCATTTGTTTGATTCGTTCCTTCCTCAGCGACCCTGCCGACATCGGAGAATGTATCGCGGCACAAGTGTCACAACCCTTACTCGGCCTTCGCTTAATAAAAGCGATCGAACTTTGCGATACACAAGGCTTAGCTGATCTATCGAGTGCAAGCCAGTCCGAGCTTCAGGTTCAACATAAGATCTTGATTGTCGAAGATAACAAGATAAATCAAAAAATAGCC
Organism: Vibrio sp. 10N.261.52.A1; assembly: GCF_002876325.1. NCBI lineage: Bacteria > Pseudomonadati > Pseudomonadota > Gammaproteobacteria > Vibrionales > Vibrionaceae > Vibrio > Vibrio sp. 10N.261.52.A1. The sequence continues at coordinate 2,473 of NZ_MCYD01001165.1, read as the reverse complement.
GGTCTACACGTCGGGAAAAGTGGGTTCGAATTTGAGTTCGCTAACAATGGGCAAGAGGCCGTGGATATGTTTACCGCGAATCCTCATTACGCAGCAATCTTGATGGATTGTATGATGCCTGTTATGGATGGCTTTGAGGCAACGGGGCACATTCGACGTATCGAGAAAGAGACAGAAGCAACCCGCCGCGTCCCTATCATTGCGTTGACTGCCAGTGTCATCGATGACGACATTCAAAAGTGTTTCGATGTAGGTATGGACGATTACGTGCCTAAACCGTTCAAATTCGAGATGTTAAAAGAGAAAGTGCTAACGGCAGTAGAAGCAATACCACTGCCGGCAACACACGATACACTGCCAAAGTTCAATTCGACAGTCCCCCCTATCCACAGTGCCGCATCAGTGACGCAGGCACCTAAATTAGCCAGCGCAACCCAAACCATATTGCCTGAAGAACCAAAGGAAGAATTGATACCAAGTAAGTCTGAAAAGATCCTCTTGGTAGAAGACAACCGCGTAAACCAGAAAGTAGCCTCGGTTATGCTTAAAAAAGCAGGTTATGCCTTTGAAATCGCGGATAACGGACAGATTGCCGTTGATATGTATCAGAACGACAGCAGCTTCGACATTATTTTAATGGACTGCATGATGCCGGTGATGGATGGTTTCACCGCAACCAGGGAGATTAGAGAGCACGAGAAAAACCTAGGCTTAACAAAGACTCCTATCATCGCGTTAACCGCCAGCATTATCGACGATGATATTCAAAAGTGCTTTGATTCGGGAATGGATGGTTACGTTGCGAAGCCCGTAAGAAAAGAGAAACTATTCCACCAAATTGAAAGCGCGACTTGCTAGGAGAAACCAATGGATTGGAAGAAAACAATAAAAGCATTCCAGTGCAGAGCTGCGTTCGTCGCCGTACTAGGGCTATTAGGAAGTCTACTTCTTGTTAGCCCAGCTCATGCAGCGGAAGACTACGCCATATTCTCTTTAGACACAGAGTTTGAAGCGATTTCTATTAACAAAGCAAGAAAGCTATATCGAGGAAAAACCAAACGTCTTAACGGCAAACGTGTAGAACTGTCAGATTGGCCTGAAAACAGTGCTGAAAGAGAGGAATTTTACCAACTATTACTTGGAAAGAACGCCGCTCAAATGAATGCTCATTGGGCCGGTTTATCTTTTTCAGGAAAAGCTCGTTATCCAAGAGAAATCAAAACGGCGTCAACAGACAGCTTAGTGGACTGGCTTGATGACAAACCAAACCGTATTGGTTACTCCCCACTCTCTTCGGTACCTCAAAATGCCAACGTTCTCTACGTTATAAGTTCGGAGAAATAATATGAAAAGAATAATTACGTCAGTACTATGTGCTTCAATTGCTTCTCCGGCTTTCGCCATTATCGAACTCACCGACAACTTATCCTTGAGTGGCTTTGGCTCTACCTCTTGGGCAACATCTGACAACGATAACCCATTGATTATTAATCGCGGATTTACCGATGAAAGTTGTTACGATTGCGATACGAGTTTCGGTGTCCAACTCGACTATTTCTACAACTCATTTAAAGCGTCGGTACAAGTTGTTAAAGCTCCTCAGTACGACTGGAGTGACCCGCAATTAGAATGGGCTTACCTTGGTTATGAATTCAATGATTTTGATGTCAGTATCGGGCGATTGAGACTGCCTCTCTTCCTTGCATCTGAGTACTACTATGTTGGGCAAGCCTACATGACAGCAAGGCCACCTACAGAAGTGTATAACGCCGTATTAGGTATAACCGCATTTAACGGGATTAAAGTCAGCTGGACTCATGATGTGAGTGATGAGGCAACGCTGTTACTCTCCCCTTTCTTTGGCGTAAAAGACAAAAACGAAGTTGATTTTAATTCGAGTACAGAGCTGGAATTTGAAACCAATCGCATGTTTGGTGCCAACCTTCAGTTAAGTGGAGAGAACTATCGTTGGAATTTGTCCTTCCTCGACTCCAACTTTGATCAGACTGTTAAGATTAAAAACGTTGGTGCGTTACCCACTGCAGACAACCAACACATCCAGCTTTGGTCTTTGGGTGCTGAGTATGAATTTGGTCAAGCGGTACTATCAAGCGAAGGACAAATCAGTGACTTCTCTTCATCGATGTATGCAAGTCTAGGCTACAGATTGAATTCGTTTACGCCTTATGTCGTTTATGGTGCTGAGTTTGACCCAAACGAACACCTCACAGGCAACAGCTATTTGATTGGTATCGATTACGACGTATTGCCGAACGTGTCCCTTAATGGTGAAGTGCAATACTTTGAAGCTCGTAAGACAAACGGCGCCTTTGTTGAAGACTTCAATCCACTGACGGGCTTTGATGATAAAGATGCAGTGCTCTATACCATTATGCTGAGTTTCGTGTTCTAAACTCTACCGAGTAAACACATCACCAGTAAAACGAAAAGCCCAAGAGTGAACTGACCCCCA
>NZ_MCYD01001164.1:0-3811 GCF_002876325.1 Vibrio sp. 10N.261.52.A1 | reverse complement strand
CGAACCGTACAGATTCAGCTCTTAAAGCTGAGCTAGGTTCTCGTCTAGACAGCCCACGTCTACGCATCACTGAAGCAGTATGTAAAGGCGCAGTAGACACAGCTGAGAAGCTAGCTGCTCCTCTAATCATCGTTGCTACTGAAGGCGGTAAGTCTGCACGTTCAGTACGTAAGTACTTCCCAACTGCAAACATCATTGCACTAACAACGAACCAAAAGACAGCTGCTCAGCTTGTTCTTACTAAAGGTGTTCGTCCAGTTCTTGTTGATTCTATCGACAGCACTGACGCATTCTACAAAATGGGTAAAGAGTACGCTCTTAACGCTGAATTCGGTAGCAAAGGCGACATCGTTGTTATGGTTTCAGGTGCTCTAGTAGCTTCTGGTACAACAAACACGGCATCTGTTCACGTTCTATAAGAATGAACCGATTCGCATAAAATATAAAAGAGGGCTTCGGCCCTCTTTTTTTATGAAACAAAATCTTGCCTAACTTTTCAGTACGCTGTATTATCAAACGCATTAGAACTACGTACTGTTAACTTCCAATGGGCTCTTTCTAAGAGACGGATTAGCAGACTAGAAATCAAATATACATGAGGTTTGTAATGTCTAGTCCTACTCTCACTGACAAAGTATCAAAGATGATTCGCCAGGATATTCTTAATGGTGAGTTAGCCCCAGGCCAAAAGCTCGTTGTTGCTGATCTAAAGAACAGATACAACGTTGGCGCATCTCCAATTCGCGAAGCTCTAGTGCAGTTATCTTGGAGCAAATACGTAAAACTCGAGCCACAAAAAGGCTGTTGGGTAGCACCAGTATCAAAGAAAGAGCTGAATGATCTTTATGAGAGCTTACGTGTCGTTTCATCAGTACTGCTGAAAAAAGCGATTTCTGCGGGTGATGAAACCTGGGAACTGGATGTACTGACCTCTTATCACAAGCTGTCTCGAGTACAGCATGTGTCTGAAGAGTTTGACTGTGTGGAATGGGAAGAGCGTCACCAACAGTTCCACGTTGCGCTACTTGAAGGCGCTGACTCAGAGAACATGTTTAGCTTCTTTGAAGATTTGATCAATCAAGTAAAACGTTACCGCTTCCTAGCGATGTCAGCGGAAAGTGCATCAGATGAACTGTTCAATATTGATGAGCACGAAATGATCATGAAACTCGTCCTGTCAAAAAACGTAGAACAAGCGACAGAGTTGCTTGACCAACACCTATTAGGTTCAATGAAACGAATTGAAGAAGTTATCGAAGCGGCCTAATGCTGCGATAAATCTTGAACAAATAAAAACGGAGCCTAACAGCTCCGTTTTTTTGTTTTTCAGCATCAAGCTGGCTACCACCCAAAAAACTCTTTGTGATGAGTATTGAGCAGCAAAACCATAGGTAAGAAATACAAAGCACTCAGCTTAAAACCAAGAATGACCAATGTACCTATGGTTAATCTCACTAAAAAATCGACAAACATACCACGCCTCTTTCAACCAGACTGTATGATCCCCAAACTCTTGCTCCAGCTAACCTAATTCTACTGCTGCTTTTCAACTCATTGAAAAAGCTAGCTAACCAGCTGAATTAAGTTAACGGTGTCATCCCTTTAATATCTGGTAAACACTCTATTTATCACACCGCTTAACACGATGTAATCTGAAGCAAGGTAGTTTACTCATTGTTCATTTTAGCTCAAATTTCCGCCAGCATTAGACTTTAGTCTAACCGTATATAATTTGTGACATAGGTCGCTCAAAAATGAGATTCCTCATAAATACACAGAAGAAACGACTTCATCACTTACTGAGTTGCAAGCTATATAAAGAGAACTCGATGGGAAAGTGGGAGGATATTTAGGAGTAAATAGAGTCTGTAGCTAAGCAACATCCGCATAGCTAGGACAAATCGAGACGGTATTTCGTCCCGAGGATTTCGATTCGTAAAGGCCGACGTCTGCGCATTTGTATGAACGGGTACTGTTACTCGTCAAATCAGTGAAACCGACGCTGACGGTTACCTTGGTGCCCGCAGATAACTCAATCTCGATTCGCAGCCGATCCAGTACACGTTTCGCTTCCGCCAGAGAGGTGTGCGGCATCAACAGTGCAAACTCTTCCCCACCAACACGCGCCACAAAATCGGTACTACGGAGGCTGTCTTGTAGAAGCTTAGCTACTCTTGCAATCACACGATCACCTTCATCGTGGCCGAGCTCGTCATTAATTCGCTTAAAGTTATCGATATCGACTAAAGCTAAACAAGTAGTCGCCTCATTTGGGTAACGCTCAACCAAACGAGAATAATAAGCTAACTGCTCTTCAAACTTTCGACGGTTCCAAAGGTTACTCAAAGCGTCTCGCTCACTTAGAAAACGCAGACGAACTTCGAGCTCTTTCCTTACTGATATATCCACCAGCGAAGTAATGTAGTAGCTCACTTTCCCAGAACTGTTCTTGACCGCATGGACACGCATAATAGCGGTAAAAGGGATGCGCAGTTTGTTTTTACACAGCACTTCCCCTTCCCACACTTCTTCGTTGTCTAAGTGTCGCCAGATGGATTCGCTGGTGAGCTGCTGATCTGTATTTTCCAACAGAAGTTGCAGCGCATTATGACCGATAACTTGTGCTTCGCTGTAACCGGTCATATTTTCAAACTCGTTGTTGATCATCATAGTACGATGCTGCTTATCAGTGATCATCACGGCAGACATACCATTCAACGCTGCGCGAGCTAACTTACTCTCTAAGCTACGACGTCGATAATGCGTCACCAGATAAGCAAATGGGAACGCGAACAGTAACACAGTGAAAAACACTATGATCTCTTCATGGGCAAGATCATTTAGATCACGTTCAGCTCTAGCGCGCAGTTGTTTTTGATTCAATTGAATCACAAGGTGCATCTTTTGATTATTAGCTAGCTGAACCGTGTTAAACGCGAACAGGTTACCATCTTCAAACACAGTGCCCATTTGTTGTCGAGAGAGGGCTTCCCATGTTTGAGGTGCGATGTTTTTTAGGTTGAAGCCTTTTCTTTCAGGAACAGAATCGCCAAACAATTTACTGTTGTTTGGACTCGCAATGTAATAACCCTCACCATTGACTACTTCCACTCTAAAATCATAATCAGGTGCGAAATTAAGACGTGAAGACAACCCCCAGACATCCAGATTGATCACCAAATAACCGACTCGCTTCTCCGGAGTTTCAACAGGCGTGAAGACTCTAAACACCGGTTTATAAGGATATGCCAATTCACCATGTTCGGTTTCAAGCTCAATTCCCCAACCACCAATATCTTCATGCTCTAAGCTCTTAGCAAAATGATAGTAGCTAGAGTCAGACCTATCTTGTAATTGCTGAGGTATTGTCACAGCGCCCGTGGCAGAGGAATAATTCACTCGGACCAGCTCTTTACCCTCAACATCGATAAGATGAATTTGTGTATACCATTTTTGGTTCACTAACACAGACTGCCATACCTCTTCGAGGAGGCTTTTGGTTTGTTCAGAGGGGGAGGAAGCGAAATTAACAAGGCTTTGGCTATGACTCAGTAGTTTCATCACCGAAACCAACTGAGATTTTAAGAGTTTGTAATCTCGTTCTGCGTAAACCAACTGATGAAGGGCTTGTTTCGCAGAGTAATCAAAACTTTGTTGTTTTACTTCTTGGTAACGTTGTAAATAGTAAAGACCCACTGCAGCAGACAGTGTTATCGAAATAATCAGCAATGTAATTATCGATTTACTATTTCTCATTGATAACTCAAGTAAAAGAAGGCGTGAAGCGCAGGATTATAGCACTCTATAAAAT
>NZ_MCYD01001163.1:0-1085 GCF_002876325.1 Vibrio sp. 10N.261.52.A1 | reverse complement strand
CTCACGGACGTCTTTAACGTATTGATCAAACCCTTCGCCTTGGAATACTTTTACAACAAAACTACCATCGGTAGCTAGAACTTGTCGACACATATCCAAAGCTAATTCAACTAAATACATAGCTCTAGGCTGATCTACAGAGTTGTTGCCCGCTATATTAGGTGCCATATCTGACATCACGACATCAACCATGTTTGGTTGTATACGTTCCAATAAGGCTTCAAGAACAGCGTCTTCACGAAAATCGCCTTGTAAGAAGCTAACGCCAGCAATCGGATCCATTGGTAACAAGTCACACGCAATGATTTGTCCGTTGTCTCCAACTATCTTAGCAGCATATTGAGACCAACCACCAGGCGCTGCACCTAAATCCACAACGGTCATCCCTGGAGACAGCAATTTATCTTTCGTTTGAATCTCTTCCATTTTGAAATAAGCACGTGAGCGATAGCCTTTCTTTCTTGCTTCGTTTGCGTACTTGTCGTCGAAGTGTTCCTTCAACCAACGGCCTGAACTGGCCGAGTGTTTCTGTTTGCTCATTGGATACCTAAAGTGGAGGAAAGTACTAATTGCCGAATAAATTATAGTCTTCAGCATTAGATGGCGTTAAAATAGGTTTTTTCAACCCTAATAGTAAAGAAAATTGGCCGCGTAATGAACCTAAGTACCAAACAAAAGCAGCATCTAAAGGGCCTAGCTCACAGTTTAAAACCTGTAGTGCTAATGGGCGCAAATGGACTTACTGAAGCTGTTCTAGCGGAAATCGAATTAGCTCTAGACCACCACGAACTGATCAAAATTAAAGTTGCATCAGAAGACCGTGAAACTAAGCAGCTAATTATCGATGCAATTGTACGTGAAACTAAAGCTGAGAAAGTACAGACTATCGGTAAAGTTCTAGTACTATTCCGTCAATCAGAAGCACGTAAAATCGAGATTCCACGTAAGTAAGTTAGCTATATAATAAGCTGACTTCACAAAGGGATAGCCAGTGCGCTTATCTTTTAGTGTAGCGTGAGAAACGAAAAAGGTCGCATTTAGCGACCTTTTTACTTATCAGAAACAAAGAAAATTCAATTAGATAT
>NZ_MCYD01001162.1:0-2967 GCF_002876325.1 Vibrio sp. 10N.261.52.A1 | reverse complement strand
GGCCAAGTATTAATCAAAAATTGATTATTTCAAGTGTGGTGCACTTGATGCAATTGTGCAAAAAGCAGGGGAAAGTTTGAGTTCAATTCAATAGGTATAAGCGGTGCTGAATCATCTAGATGAACTCACGCTAAAAACAGGCAGTAGAGCTGTACATGGGGTTTTTAAGAATTAAGAACATTGGGTTAAGCTGAGTGCGGTAGGAATCTGTTTTGTAAGGCTAGAAAATATTAAGACCTCAACTCTGAGAGGTCTTAATACACTTATGTTAGTTAGCTTTTGATGCTTTATGTTGCTCAACCATGAAAGTAATCGCGTCATCACTTAGGCACGATTTGCTCACGTATTGGCGTTGCTTCCCAATATGAATGATAAAGCCAAGGTCAGTCTCCTCAAGCTCGTCGATCTGGTTCCACTTGATCGTGTTGGTGGTCTTATAGTTTTTGTAACTCACGCCATCTAAATCACCTTTAAATACCACTTTGCTGCCAGCGCCAGAGCTGATTCTTTGTCGCCACAACCACCAGGTTCGTTTGCAATATACGCTGAACGCTTCGATAACACTCAATACAATGAAGAACCAACCAACGTAGCCGCTCGGTAATAGTTTAAACTCAAGTAGAACCCAACCAAAAAGAAGAAACAAAAACGCCTTCAAATACGCTTTTGGGAATTGAGTCGGGACGCTCGTTTGGTCATAGCACTCAGCAAAGAAAGCTTTGTCGAGGGTGTACTCTGTGGTGAAACCGGAATCTTTAGACATGTATGACTACTTTAAGGTTCTCTGTAAATGGACTTTCAGTGGGCAGGTGTCCCACGCAGCAATTTCGCAACTTGATTATTGTATCGCTTCTCACCGCTTTTATTTAGAGATTTTGGCTCTGTTTTGTAAATCGATGATAATGAAAACGGAATTCATACTATTAGCGATGCAACGTTTGAAAAAAATTAAAGGGTGTTTATGTCAGCGAAGTAAAAAGACCTCTGGCTAAGAGGTCTTTAGTCTGGGGAAGTGTTAGAGCGTCCCTACAGTTACATAGTAAACACCGGCGACATACCGCTCTCTTGTCCACTCATTAGCAACAAGCCAATTAAGACAAGTAAAACACCACCAAACAGTTGTAAGTAATGACCTGCAGCTTTCAGTGACGCACTGTTATTCTTGTTACCAGCAGCCAAATAGCGTTTTACCAAGTTTTTGCCTGTTAGTGTCATGATTGCAATCGTCGAGGTTGTGAACGCGGTACCTATCGCCATGGCAAAGGCACTGACAACGCCCATCCAATATAAGCCAACCATGTTTGCGAAAAGCAGAACCATAATCGCACCTGTACATGGCCTTACGCCAATCGTAACGATGATTCCTGCATATTCACGAAGTGTTGAAGCTTTGTTTATAGCGTCTGCATCGGCAACATGCTGGTGGCCGCATCCACAATCCGTTTGAGAATGATCTGTGTGAGCGTGTTCAGCACTTTGTAATGCGTTAGATGGCTTCAACATCATTGAACCAGCAGGTACTGATGAGCGAAGGGCCATTGATGATTGGACTGAAATTGGCGAAGACGTATCGGCAGCTAAGGTGGTAATCGCTTTCACTTTCAATTTTGGTGTACGCATTGTGGTGTAGATGTTTTTAAGAGCCTTCCAACAGATCAATGCACCCACTACCGCGACTAACGTGAAACTCAACGAGACAAACATATTGGCTTTGTCATTCACCATTCGCATAGAAGCGCTAAAGCCCCATAGCAACACGCTTACTAATAATATTGCGACTAATGCTTGTAAAAATGCAGAAACAACCGTTAGCACTAAACTGGCTTTTGCTTTTGTTGGGTGAGTAGCTAAGTAGGTCGAAACGATGACTTTGCCGTGTCCAGGTCCAAGTGAGTGAAGCATGCCGTAGATAAAGCTGAACCCGATAAGGTAGCTACCTGCGCCCCAAGGGTTAGACTTCGCATCATAGAGGAGGTCGGCAAGTTCTGAATTAACTTCTCTTTGCCATTGAATGCTGGATATCACCAATGATGGCCACATAACCCACAGTTGGTATGCACCGACGGCAACGAGTGTGAAGGCAAGGACACCTGTAAGGTAGTATTTTGTTTGATTTTTCTGCATTAAATGCACCTTTATCAGAAATCTTTTTCTTGATGATTAGAGAGACTGAACGAGCACAGACGCTTAATTGTCGAAACGCCTAATCGTAAAAATAAAACGCCTTGGTTAAGAACCAGGAACCGCTGCACAATGAAGCTCGACCGACTGAGTGAACAGCTGTCCTAATGTGTTGTCTGGGTCGGCATCGGCAGGTAAAGACATCGCATAACTCATTTGCTCAGGCGTTGGGTTCGGCTCGATAATTTCTAACTTACATTGTCTTGCGAGCTCTGGAGATAACGTCACATCGTCATTAGCGATCCACGACATATCGACAAAATAGCTCGGATCAAAAATCAACATACGAAGCGAATCACGTGTTACTGGCTTTGGCTTTGAAAGTGGTAGGTCGAACGTGAGAACCATTTTGGCTCTATCACGCTCGAATTTGGCATGTTCAGCAACCTGATATTTAATTGGCTCCTCACCATCGTAGAAATAAGTAAAGTAATGTTCGTACATCATGTTTTCGATCACTGAGGCCGCAAGGTTCTTGAACGTTTCTTCCTCTTTTTCTGGAGAAACGTCTTCGCCATCCAGCATATACATAGAGGTCATTGCGTCAAAAGACCACTCCATTGAAAAACCGGTGATCATGCCATTCTCACCCTCTATGTGAGTTTTCATTTCGATCCAAGAGTGGGGGTGTGCATGCAGGTTCGGAGCAAAAGTCAGCATCGCTAACCAAAGAGGTAAATGCTTAACAGAGTGTAATCGCGTTGGGAAACGACATAAATATCGTGAGGAGAGGCACCTGAGCACCTTGATTAGACTAAATAGCGGTTTCATGGGACATAATCTGTA
>NZ_MCYD01001161.1:0-3316 GCF_002876325.1 Vibrio sp. 10N.261.52.A1 | reverse complement strand
TTAATAGAGAGAGCGACGACTAACAGAGAGGCAATTATGCACTCATGATTCTTGAAACTGCATTGCGAATGTCTGAGTCTGCTGCATTAGCAGGTAAGCTGAATGAAATGTATTGGTCACCACGGAAGCTCAGTGAACGGTCAATTTCGGCTAAGCAATGAACCATAGAACCATCTACGATGAATGACAGCTCGATTTCTTTGTTATTCATGAAGCCGCCGCTACGAAATTCAATCTCTTGGTAACAACCCGAACGTGAAGCGAAGGTGTTACCTTTTAAGTAGCCCTTCTCTACATCTGCTTTCACCATAGCCATACCCGAGGCTTCAACACCTTGAATGATTTTCGCGACTGTTGGCAATGGGTGAACAGAGATGAAATCACGGTCTTTAGGGTCAATCGCGAAGCCAATATCTAGGTTGGTTTCTACCCAAACATGGCACTGATTCATTTTTGCGTTCAACGCAGTCACGGGCGTTTCATCATTCAGCTTAAGACGGAATGGTACCAACTTAGTTTCGCCGGGTTGAATCACAAACGGCTCTACGGCTTGAATACGACCAAGTGAAAAGGTTTCGTAACTGGTGCTATCTTCTGTTTCCACTTTAACTTCTGTGTTAAGAACCAAGTTAATCATGTCGATTTGTTGCTCAACATCGCCACCAATGATGTGAACGTTACCAGACAACTCGCCACCTTGGAAAACGTCAATATTATCTAAGACGGTATCGACCTTAGCTGCACCTATGCCTAGCGAGGCCTTTAATTTCTTAAACATATTCTTTCCCTTTCTAATCATCTGATTTACGAGTAGTTGTTGCGTGACAATTTGCGACACTTGCCCCACAGAATCAAGACATTTGCGCTATCTATGTTGAACAAGCTCACATCCTCTGAGGAAATGTTGAAATCGTGAAAAAATCCGTTACTCTATTTGTATAGTCAAATAAGGTTTCATTATGTCGAAAGCGCCGCTCTACCTGCAAATAAAACAGTTCATAGACGATAAGATCAGCAATGGTCATTGGCCGGTTGGCTATCAAATCACCACGGAACTCGAACTCACAGAGCAGTTCAACGTGAGTAGAATGACGGTGAATAAAGCCATTCGAGATCTTGTGTCTGAAGGCAAGCTCATTCGAAAACCAAGACTAGGAACTTTTGTGTGTGAGCCACAGGAAAAAGCGCAATCTCCCCTACTTGATATCAACAACATCGCGCAAGAGATCAAAGACCGTGGCCAAACGTACACAAGCCAAGTGATCAAGCACAATAGTATCAAGGCAGATGAGAGCACCGCTACACGGTTAGGTGTGATGATCAATGCGGAAGTCTTCTATAGTGAAATCATCCACTTTGCCGATAACACACCGATACAACTAGAAGCTCGCTGGGTAAACTCGCAAGCAGCTCCCCAATACTTAGAACAAGACTTTTCAACCTCAACACCGAATGAATACCTTTCCAAAAGTTGCCCGTTGAGTGCGATTGAGCACACAGTCGAAGCCATCATTCCAGACTCCAACATCCGCCAAGCACTAAAGCTAACGGAATCAGAACCTTGCTTGCTTCTTAATAGAAGAACATGGAGCAAGGAGCGCCTTATCAGCTTTGCATTACTCTACCACCCAGGCTCTAAGTACAAATTAAGCTCTAAGATCGTTTTAGATTAAAGAATATCATCCTGATCGCCGATCACATTTTTGCAACATCAACTTGATTCGGGTCAGTATTTAGCCTATTTATTTGTATATACATTTATTGTTTAGCAAAGATCTAGGTGATTATGAATTTGATCCTCAAAAATGCGCGAGTGGTTTCGATGAGCTCGGGAGTCGACGGTTACCAACCTTCTTCCCCGCAAGATATCGTTATCGAAAACGGTAAGATCGTATCCCTGTCACACTCAAGCGATGAGTCACTTCATTGTGATACCGCGAGTGCTAGCCGCTCTGTTGATCACATCATCTACGACTGCAAAAACAAGCTCGTTACCCCAGGTTTGATTGATTGCCACACACATCTAGTGTTTGCAGGTAATCGTGCCAATGAATTTGAACAACGTCTAAATGGTGCGTCCTACACCGATATCGCAAAACAAGGCGGTGGTATTTTAGCGACGGTAACGGCGACACGAGCAGCACAAGAAGCCGAACTGGTTGAGATGGCGCTGCCTAGATTAGACGGCCTGCTAAGAAGTGGTGTCACCAGCGTTGAGGTAAAGTCTGGCTATGGCTTAACGCTTGATGACGAACTTAAGATGTTACGGGCTGCTAAAGCCTTAGAAAACCACCGTCGTATTAAAATCACCACCACACTCCTTGCAGCACATGCTGTACCACCAGAATATAAAGAACAGCCAGATCGTTACGTTGATCTGGTATGCCAAGAGATCATCCCCAAGGCTGCTGAACAAGGGTTAGCCGACGCCGTTGACGTATTCTGTGAATCGATCGGCTTCAACCTAGAACAAACCGAGCGTGTATTTGCCGCAGCTAAAGAGCATGGGCTAGCGATCAAAGGCCACACAGAACAGCTTTCTAATATGGGCGGCAGTGCGCTAGCGGCTAAATACGGTGCTCTCTCTGTTGATCATGTTGAGTACTTAGATGAAGCGGGGGTAAAAGCGCTGGCAGAATCAGGTACCGTCGCCACCTTATTACCGGGCGCTTTCTACTTCTTGAAAGAGACTCAACAGCCGCCTATTGCCTTGCTTCGTGAGCACAACATCCCGATGGCAATCGCGACCGACTTAAACCCCGGCACTTCTCCTTTTGCTGACTTAACGCTGATGATGAACATGAGCTGTACTCTATTTGGCACAACACCAGAAGAGGCATTACGTGGGGTGACTTGTCATGCAGCTGCCGCCATTGGCGAGTTGCAAAACAGAGGAAAAATTGAAGTAGGTTACGCCGCTGATTTGGCTATTTGGAATATCGATCATCCTGCCGACTTAAGCTATCAAGTTGGCGTACCTCATCTGCATAAACGCATTGTTAATGGCGAGGTATGTCATGACTCAATCTAAATCCAATAGCACTAACGCAACTGCAGTCACCACCCACAACTTTGTGTGGACAGGACGCAATGACCTTGAAGATGGCGAACTCGGTACTCGTGTTCATCACATTACCACGCAAGTACAAAGTACTGATTTAAATAACGGACTTAATGGCAACACTGTTGCCTTGGTTGGTTTTGCCAGCGATGCCGGTGTTGCAAGAAATAAAGGACGTGTTGGCGCAAAACAGGCACCTAATTTGATTCGCCAAGCATTAGCCAATATGGCTTGGCACAGTGATACACGCATTAC
>NZ_MCYD01001160.1:0-1529 GCF_002876325.1 Vibrio sp. 10N.261.52.A1 | reverse complement strand
ATTTACTTAGGTAATAAAATGCCCACATTTGATTGTGGGCTTTGGGTTTTATTTTGCAATTTATCTCGATTAGGCTTTTACAGTTTTATAATCACTAGAAGAAGTTAACGGTTTGAAGAATAGCTTGGTTTCTTCGATAACAACGTGGCGCAGCAAGATAAGCCCGATTAGGTTCGGAATTGCCATTAGGCCGTTCACGATATCAGCCATTATCCAGATCATGTCGAGCTTTAAGAATGCACCAGAAGCCACCAACGCAATGAAGATGATCTTGTAAGGCAAGACTGCTTTGGTGCCTAGCAAGAACACAACACAGCGCTCACCGTAGTAGTTCCAACCTAAAATTGTTGTAAACGCAAAGAAGATTAAGCCAACAGAAACCAACATAGGACCAAGGGTATCTGCATTCAGACCTACAGCGAATGCGTGAGTGGTCATCGCAGCACCTGAAAGATCAGTCTGCCAAGCACCCGTCAAGATAAGCGCCAAGCCTGTCATCGTACAGATGATTATGGTGTCAAAGAAGGTACCTGTCATAGAGACCAGCCCTTGTTTCACACATGAGTCTGTTTTAGCCGCTGCTGCAGCCATTGGTGCACTACCTAGGCCAGATTCGTTCGAGAACACACCACGAGCAATACCCGATTGAATAGCAAGCATGATGCTCGCGCCAAAGAAACCACCGGTTGCTGCTGTGTTGGTAAACGCAGAAGTAACAACAAGGGTAATGGCATTCAGTAGTTGGTCTGCATTTGAAACCAGAACGCTCAAACACGCAACGATGTACATAACCGCCATGGTCGGAACCACTTTTCCTGCCACCTTAGCGATAGATTGGATACCACCAAGCGTTACCACTGCCACCAAGATTGTTAAAACGATTGCCGACATTTCACGTGGAGCGCCAAATGAGATTTCAGTTGCGTCCAAGATAGCATTGACTTGTGGGAAGGTACCGATACCGAAGCAAGCAACGCCGAGTGCGAAGACAGCGAACATTACTGCTAAAATTCTTGAGCCGACACCGTATTGCAAGTAGTACATTGGGCCGCCAACCATTTCGCCATTGCTATCGGTTCTACGGTATTTAACGGCAAGTAGACATTCTGCGTATTTGGTCGCCATGCCAAATACAGCGGCAAGCCACATCCAGAATAGGGCACCAGGGCCACCAATCTTGATTGCGGTCGCTACACCAACGATGTTACCAGTACCAATGGTCGCTGAAAGCGCGGTACATAAAGCGGCAAAACTTGATACGTCACCCGTACCGGATTTGTCTTTGCTGAATACCATTTTTAGCGCGGTTGGGAGGTGTCTAAACTGGAGTAAGCCTAAGCGAAAAGTAAAGTAGATACCTGTACCCACTAACAGAATAAGCAGTGGTGGTCCCCAAACGAATTGGTTGATGGTTTGTAGTGTAGCTTGTAGGTGGTTCATAGATTCCCCTTAATAAATTAAAAAATTTAAGGAGAAGAGGGAAGGCAGTGCAGATCACAGGGATCGGTAGCACTACTTAATACATACGG
>NZ_MCYD01001159.1:0-4334 GCF_002876325.1 Vibrio sp. 10N.261.52.A1 | reverse complement strand
TTGCAGCGAGTTGCTGGGGTTATATGGAAGGATGAGGCTTTGATATGTCGTTTATTTGTAAGAGAAGTTGATAACGTAGTCGTTAATAACCAGCAAACGCTGCCTAAAGGGTTCGAGCTAGGCGCCCCCGAAAAAAGCGTTTTTCTCTTTGTTGAGGGAGACTTACTTAAAATGACTAGGCTACGTCTCCCTCGCCGCGATTAAAACGCTTTTATCTCGAACAAAATTCAACCGCAAAACATCAACAAGCCCTAATAAAGAATATCGGTTGTGGGGAGAGTGATAAAAAAGAAGCGAGCAGTGTGCTCGCTTCTTTGTTCATCTTATCAGGCGTTCTAGCCGTATCTCGCAAAGGTATTTCAGAATTAACCTTCTAGACCTGCGCTTGCTTGTTTGTTTTGAATCAGTTCGATCATGTAGCCGTCAGGATCTTTAACGAATGCGATGTGTGTAGAACCGCCTTTTACTGGGCCTGGTTCACGAGTCACGTTACCGCCTGCTGCCTTAATCGCGTCACACGTTGTGTAGATATCATCAACACCGATAGCTACGTGGCCGAAAGCAGAACCAAGGTCGTATTCAGTCGTACCCCAGTTGTATGTCAGCTCAATCACTGCACCTTGCGACTCGTCACCAAAGCCAACGAAAGCTAGCGTGTATTCGTACTCTTTGTTTTCGTTCTTACGTAATAGCTGCATGCCCATTACGTTTGTGTAGAACTCGATAGACTTATCTAGATCACCCACGCGTAGCATGGTGTGTAAAATACGACCGTTTGACATGATTTGCTCCTAGCTTTAACTATGTTTACGTTTTTGTAATTTTGTTTTCTGCCGCCAGACATTGCGACACTACTTAGCCTACTGGCTTGTGGTTCTTGCCTATGAACTTAGACGTCGGTTTTTTCTTTGAACTCACACAGGTCTTCAATAATACAGCTGCCACAGCGAGGCTTACGCGCGACACAGGTGTAACGTCCATGAAGAATGAGCCAGTGGTGGACATCCAGTTTGAACTCTTTTGGCACTACTTTAAGTAGCTTGGCTTCGACATCATCGACTGTCTTACCCATCGCGAGTTTAGTTCGGTTCGATACGCGATAAATGTGAGTATCAACGGCAATAGTTGGCCAGCCGAAAGCGGTATTCAAAACTACGTTGGCAGTTTTACGGCCAACACCAGGCAGGGCTTCCAGTGCGGCGCGATCTTCTGGCACTTCACCATTATGAAGATCAAGCAGCATGCGACACGTCTTAATGGTGTTTTCTGCTTTCGAATTAAATAGACCGATAGTCTTGATGTACTCTTTCAGGCCATCGACACCTAGGTCAAAAATCGCGTGTGGGGTATTAGCAACAGGATAAAGCTTATCTGTGGCTTTGTTCACGCTGACGTCAGTTGCCTGTGCAGACAAGAGCACCGCAATTAGGAGTTCGAAAGGGCTACTCCAATTTAGCTCAGTCTCTGGCTTTGGGTTGTTTTCCCTCAAACGCTCAAGTATTTGTACTCGTTTTACATTGTTCATAGCGACATTACTTTCAAATAGTTGGGGCAGAGCTCTGGAGTGGTATTCAATAAACTCGAAACTCAGGCCGTATCATCGGTTACGCGCTCTTATGAGCGTCATTGTTATGTGTATTGGTTATATCTATTTCTGCTGAGCAGTTGAGCAGCTCAGCAGATTTTTGTTGTTAAGCATTAGTCACGCGGGCACGCTCAATAACCGGTTTTTCTGGCTTTGGTTGTTTCGATTTCGCTTGATGATCGATGATGTTTTTCAACGCTATCAAGAAACCAACACCAATAAATGCACCCGGTGGAAGTAGAGCCAGCAAGAAGCTGTTATCAAATTGGAAAATTTCGATTCTTAAGGCTGATGCCCAATCACCAAGCAGCAGATCTGCGCCATCAAATAGGGTGCCATTACCAATGATTTCACGCATTGCGCCCAGTACCACCAATACTGATGTCATACCAAGACCCATCCAGAAGCCATCTTGAGCGGCAGGTAATACTTCATTTTTTGAAGCGAAGGCTTCTGCTCGACCAATGATGATACAGTTGGTTACGATCAGTGGGATGAAGATACCGAGAGATAGGTACAGGCCATAAGCGTAAGCATTCATCAGCAGCTGAACACACGTTACCAGTGATGCAATGATCATCACGAATACTGGAATACGCACTTCTTTTGGCACGTGGTTACGAACCAGAGAAACGGCAACGTTCGAACCGACTAATACAAGTAGCGTGGCAATACCGAGCCCAAGTGCGTTGGTCACCGTTGAAGAGACAGCCAATAGCGGACACAAGCCAAGTAGCTGTACTAGGGCAGGGTTATTGGCCCACATGCCATTTTTGATTAGTGTTTTATGATCACTCATTATTCACCACCGCAATTTAGAGGTTGAGCAAGCAATGCTTGGTTGTTTTGGTTAACGTACTGAACCGCTTGTTTAACTGACTTCACCACAGCTCTTGGAGTAATGGTCGCGCCAGTAAATTGGTCGAAGTCACCACCGTCTTTACGAACCTTCCAACGCTCAAGGTTAGAGTCTGTTACTTGTTTACCAGCGAACGAAAGAATCCAATCACTCACACGTAGATCAATCTTATCACCTAAGCCCGGAGTTTCTTGGTGAGACAGTACACGAGTGCCTAAAATCGTGCCGTCGATTTTCATACCGACGATCACCTTAATCGCACCATTATAACCATCTGGTGCAATTGCCTCGATAGCAATAGCGCTTGGCTCACCATTGATTTTGGCGATGTAAGCGGGCATCGCTTGTTCAGTACCAAGCTCTTCTGCTTGAACTAAAGTACAAGACGAAAACAGTTCGTTGTCGTGAAGATCGTGCGGGATCACTTGGTTAAGAACAGACAGTAGCTGAGCCTGTTCTTGCTGTTTGATCTGATCTTTTGTTAGGTAGTGGGTTACCGCCACTAACCCTGTCGATGCACAGGCAAAAATCGCGAGCACAAGGCCGTTTTTCTTAATAGCATTTAGCATGATGTCCGCTCCTTTAGTGGCCGTATGTACGAGGCTTGGTGTAGTAGTCAATCAGTGGAACACACATATTGGCTAACAATACAGCAAACGCAACGCCATCAGGGAAGCCACCCCAACTGCGGATAATAAATACTAACGCACCAATTAGCGCACCAAACACTAAGCGACCTTTAACTGTCGTTGAAGCCGAAACTGGGTCGGTTGCAATAAAGAATGCACCAAGCATAGTCGCGCCAGACAGAAGGTGAATGGTTGGAGAAGCAGTTTCACCAGGAGTAAGCACTAAGAACACTAAGCTAAACAGAGTCAGACTGCCGATGAAAGCCACAGGGATATACCATTGAATAACACGTTGCTTAATCAGCACTAAACCGCCGACTAAGTAAGCAAGGTTCACCCACTCCCAGCCTACGCCAGCTAACCAGCTGAATTGCGGTTGAGATAGTGCTTCTGAAGCCGTATTACCTGCCGTTAATGCCGTTTTGAATGCATCAAGTGGCGTCGCCATTGTGGTGCCATCAATACCAAGGCGTGCTTGTTGCAGAGACAAACCTTCGTTATTGAAGCCCGTGAATATCATCAAGAATGAGTCAATAAAGCTTGTTGCTTCTGCTGTCAGGCTCGCGGGTGCATTCCAACTGGTCATCTGGACAGGGAATGAAATCAGCAAAACAACGTAAGCGACCATCGCAGGGTTAAATGGGTTCTGGCCTAGGCCGCCGTATAAGTGTTTCGCGATAATAATAGCGAAGAACATACCAATGACGAGGATCCACCACGGAGAGTGTGGGGGAATCGCGACACTCAGTAACCAAGCGGTTACAACAGCACTGTAATCACGCAGTGCCATTACTGGCGGGCGTTTTCTCAATAGCATGACGGCTGCTTCAAAGGTAACAGCAAGTGCAATAGCAAATACTAACTGGATGAGGGTGCCCCATCCAAAGAAGTAGGTTTGAGCTAGTAGACCTGGCAATGCACAAATAGCCACCCATTTCATTAGATCTGGGGTGCTTCTACGGCTATGCGCGTGCGGTGAGCTGGCGATAAAGAAGGCCACTACTCTTTCTCCTCATTGTTCTTTTTGTCTTGCTCTTGTTGTGCCTTTCTTGCTTTAGCACGAGCAATAGCGGCAGCAACGGCTGCTTTTTTAGGGTCAACAGCTTCAGATTGAGTCTCAGCTGCCACTTCGAGCACTGGCTCTGGCGTTTCTACTGTTTCGTCTTGTTTCGCTTGCTGGGCTTTTTTGGCTTTAGCACGAGCGATAGCTGCAGCAACAGCAGCTTTCTTCGGATCGACCTGTTCAGATTGAGTATCAGTT
>NZ_MCYD01001158.1:0-1738 GCF_002876325.1 Vibrio sp. 10N.261.52.A1 | reverse complement strand
CAGGGCGTACTGGCCGACAAATACGAAAAATCTTGGTTTATCCGTAAAGTGAAGCTACTTGAAGTGGTGACCATGTCGCTGGGTGCGATTGGTTTTATCTACGAAAGCTACGGGATCTTACTTCTACTTCTGTTTCTAATGGGAACGCAGAGTGCCTTCTTTGGACCAGTAAAATACGCCTTACTCCCTCAGCAACTAGAAACAAAAGAACTCGTTTCAGGTAACGCTTTAGTTGAGACTGGCACATTCCTAGCCATTCTAATTGGTACTTTGGGTGCCGGTATTATTGCATCGGAAGAGAGCGCGAAGTTGGTTGCAGCAATTTGTATAGTATCATTTGCTGTACTTGGCTATGTATCAAGCTGCTTTATTCCTGAAGCACCAAGCAATGCGCCAGATCTTAAAGTGAAATGGCAGCCAATCAAGCTGACCAAAGCAACACTCGCGATTGCAAAAAAAGACCGACCAACCTTCCAGGCTTTAATGTCTATCAGTTGGTTTTGGTTCCTTGGCGCAACCTACTTAACCCAATTTCCAAACTTCACTAAGCTGCATTTGAATGGCACTGAGAGTTCGGTTGCCTTTTTGCTGGCCCTATTCTCTGTAGGCATTGCCATTGGCTCTCTAGCCTGTGACAAGCTTTCAAATCACCGAATTGAGATCGGCATTGTGCCAATGGGCAGTTTAGGGATTTCAATTTTTGGCTTACTGATGGCGACATCCATCCCCGAATCTTTGCCCGAGTTTAGCTCTTTCCATCAATTTGTGACCTATTCAGAGCTATGGCCGCTGTTTGCTTATCTGCTACTACTTGGCATCTCTGGCGGTATCTTTATTGTTCCGCTTTATTCACTGATGCAGCTACGTGCGAAGCCAGACGAGCGTGCTCAAGTGATAGCAGGACTGAATATCTACAACTCGCTGTTCATGGTAGGTAGCGCTGTGATGGGCATCGTATGCTTAAGCGTGCTTGAACTATCCATCCCACAGCTGTTTATACTGCTGGCGCTATTGAACACCTTCGTGATGCTTTACCTGTTCTATCAGGTACCCATTTACGCCTTCCGCTTCTTCACTTGGGTCGTCACTCACACCATGTACCGTGTTAAGCACAAGAATCTGCACAACCTGCCTGAGAATGGTGGAGCGTTGATTGTTTGTAACCACGTCAGCTATATGGATGCACTGCTGCTCAGCGCGGTATGCCCTCGCCTGATTCGTTTTGTCATGGAAGAAGACTATGCCAAGCTTCCACCATTAAGACGCTTCTTGAAAAGAGCTGGAGTGATTCCTATCTCATCCACCAACCGCCGCTCGATTCGCAACGCTTTCAACGAGGTCGAACAAGCACTGCATGAAGGTCATATCGTGTGTATCTTCCCGGAAGGTAAACTCACCTCAGATGGCGAGGTTGCAGAATTCATGCGTGGTATGGAGCTGATTATCCGACGCTCTCCCGTACCAGTTATTCCAATGGCTCTCAAAGGGTTATGGGGTAGCTACTTCAGTCGCTACAAAGGCCGAGCATGCAAAGGATTACCAAGTCGTTTCTGGACTAAGCTAGAGATCGAAGCGGGTGAGCCAATTTCGCCGACCGATGCATCTTGTGAAACACTACATCAGGCCGTTGCTGATCTGCGTGGCTCTCAAAGATAATTAGCTTAAGATAAGTCCAAATGCCCCCTCCTGAACAGACGTTTAGTTTTTCTTAACGTTTGTTCAATTCATTTAGACTTAC
>NZ_MCYD01001157.1:0-3555 GCF_002876325.1 Vibrio sp. 10N.261.52.A1 | reverse complement strand
CGTACATGATCTTCGATGATCATGATGTCACTGACGACTGGAACCTCACCGTTGGTTGGGAGCATGCGGTGGTTCAAAACCAGTTTGCGACACAAGTCATTGGTAACGGCCTTGCGGCTTATTGGATGTGCCAAGGTTGGGGTAATGCACCGGAGAACTTCAACCACGATTTTATGGAGCAAACGAAAGAGCTGTTCTCGGAGTTGGTGAATACCAATCAGAGCGAAAAAGCTATTGAAGCGCCTATTGGGCAACTCGAACCTGCAAGACACAAACAGTATCTTGAAATGCTCGATCGCTTTGAAGAGTGGCACTACACCATCAACACTTCGCCGAAAGTGATTGTGTTGGATACTCGTACCCGCCGCTGGCGCTCCGAGTCTCGGATGAACAAACCGTCCGGCTTGATGGACTGGGAAGCATTGGTTGAACTCCAACATCAGTTACTTCATCAAGATAAAGTGGTGATTATCTCCGCCGCACCGATGTTTGGCGTGAAGTTTATTGAAACGCTGCAAAAGATGGCTACCACAG
The DNA here is from genome assembly GCF_002876325.1 of Vibrio sp. 10N.261.52.A1. Classification (NCBI taxonomy): domain Bacteria; kingdom Pseudomonadati; phylum Pseudomonadota; class Gammaproteobacteria; order Vibrionales; family Vibrionaceae; genus Vibrio; species Vibrio sp. 10N.261.52.A1. Next base: position 3,021 of record NZ_MCYD01001157.1, on the reverse strand, counting down.
TAGGTAAGCCACTGGTGATTGATGCTGAGAACTGGATGGCGCACCCTGGTAGTGCCAACACGCTGATTAGTATCTTTACTCATACCAAAACACCAACGAACTTCGTGGTACTTTCTGGTGATGTACACTACTCCTTTGCTTACGACATTAAGCTTAGATATCGCCGCAACAGTCCGAACATTTACCAGATTACCTGCAGCGGTATTAAAAACCAGTTCCCTGCGCCATTGCTAAAATTCTGCGACGTATGTGACCGGCTGTTGTATAGCCCACGCTCGGTGCTTAACTATTTCACCAAACGTAAGCGTTTAAAAATAGAAAAGCGAAGCCCAGACAATCAAACCTTCTATCGCCTTTCGAACCGCAGCGCGATTGGTGAATTAAGGCTAGATAGCGAAGGCAAACCACAATCCATCACCACCCTAAGCGGCGATGGCAAAGTAACGCGTTTTCCAGAGCCAACCTAATATGTTCCTTATTACTGGCTTATACGTAATGTCAGTTTTAAGTAAAGGGGCTTGCGATCACACTCTGTAGGCCCAATAGTTATATTATTCACCATTACTGGAACGCTCTTATGTTTAATTCACTTACATCGTTATTTAAACAGTTGGTCGAAGGCTCTGATTTAGGCAAAACGCCTACTGCCTCACCAAACTTAGCTATCGCCAGTTTGTTATGCGAAGTCGCAGGCGCAGACCATGAGATCAACGAATCAGAACAAGAAGCGAAGTTGAACTTACTGCAACGTCTGTTGGGCATTACGGAAGAAGAGTCGAAAGCCTTGTTACAACAAGCTGAGCCGCAAGTTGAACAATCTGTTTCTTTGTATGATTTCACCTCCCAACTGCGTGAGCTATCACAGCCAGTGCGAATCGACCTGATTAAGGCAATGTGGGAAGTGGCTCATGCCGATGGAGAGATTGATCCACTTGAAGATTCAGTGATCAGAAAAACCGCTGAACTGCTCTACGTTGACCACAAAGATTTCATCAAGAGCAAACTTGACGTACTTGGCGAAGACTAAGCCAATCATGCAAATAAGCAGCGTTAGGCAATGAACCCAACGCTGCTCTAGATTATTAGTAACACCCCATTCCAACCAACCAGATCTCACTAATCACCTCAGTGTGCTGCATCACAATCAACGCATTGCCTTCCCGTAAAGAATGCCATTGAGCTCTAAGATCGCACCGTCTTTCGTAATGTACGCACCTCGCTGATCGGAGATCAAAACACTACGCTTGTTGTCATGGTGCTTGATAAACAGATTTTTAACGTTGAAGGTTTGATTCCCGTGGGCTTGGTGCTGTTCAAGCTGATAGAAATAGTAGTGATTCCCCCAACGCAAAAACACACCGAACAACTGTTTGGTTTGCACGACTCGTCCGTTTCGGTCGTAGCCAACATAGCGCATTTTTGAGCGTCCGTTTTTTAGCTCAAGGGTCAAAACCTCCCGGCCATAATTATCGTACTGGCTTTCAAACTGATACGAACCTTTGGTCGCTACTCCGGAGACCAAGCCAAACGCTAAGATCACAAATACGGTTACAACAATCGGCAGCCAAAAGTTACGCTTCATCTGCAGTTCCTTCTACCTTTTCAGCCTCTTTCTGACCTTGTGAGCAGCGCCTAGATTTGAAATCTGCGCTAATGTCGTGCCAACCACTTTCGTCTAACACCACCACTTGCATGCCACCACACTCTATACCCATACGGTGGAGATAGATCGCCTCTACGCCAGGCTTAGCAAGTGAGGTTAAGTCTTCCACCAACTCTGGTTCTAACTCGACATTGTCGTGGTATACATCGACACCCTTGATGGAAGCTCTTTCCATAAACAACCCAAGATAAGACAGGATAATGACTATAAACAGACTTACCGCGAGTCCGCTAACAAGCGGCATAAACTTAGAAGATGCATGCTTGCCTTGTGCTTGAGTATTCTCTGATAGCCCGTGAGTGTCAGCTGATTCATTTAAATCAGAAGCTGATTTTGACTCCAACACAGTGAATTCCGAGCGAGTAGAATCCTCCTTGTCTCCCAAACTGGCAGATTTCGGTATGTCTTTGTCTTGTTCGGCAAAGTGTTCTGATGCTGCTGATTTTTCTGCTCCTATAAGGCTTTCAGATACGACACTGCTATCAGATGCGACAAAGCTCTCAGGTGCAACAAAGGTATCAGGTGCAACAAAGCTATCAGGTACGGCACTATTCTCAGGAGCAACAAAGCAATAGCCTTCCTTTTGTACCGTAATCACTTTGCAGTCGGACCCTACTTCTTTGAGCGCACTGCGAACATTTTTGATTGCGACATTCAGAGAGCTGTTAGTAACAATGCGCCCCGGCCAACAATGCGTTAAAAGGAATTCACGACCTAAAGTTTGTGAGCAGTTGTCCATTAAATGCTTTAAAAGCAGACACTCTGATGACGACAATGTCACGACTTTATTCAATGACGGGTTAATCAATGTACGGTCATCAAGTTCAATAACCAAATCATACTCTTGTAATTTATTATTATTCATAAGGTGAGCTAACACTGTTAATAATCTCACCTTAGAATAACACGAGGGTTTACATTAATTCAAAATCACAGGGATAATTTAAAGCCCAATTCACTGACATTGACGCTAGCGAAGCCTAATTTAACCGCGTTAAGTTCATTAGCAATATCAAGAGCATGTTGCTCATCCTTTGCCAATACCGCGATAGAATATATTGGTCGAATCATCGCTGTCTGATTTGGCTTCGGCTCGGCAATAGATTGATTTTTTATATAAGCCGAAGTAATCACGCCTTGAGTGCTCCAATCGACCACTTTTTGTAAATCAACACTAATAATTTTATCTACCAGCATTTGATCTTCAGGCTCTTTCCAAGTCAACTCAATCGCATAGTTTTTAAAAGCAACTTGAGTATCTAGCCATTTACTTCCGATGTCTCTTACTTCTGTTATTTCAGCTAGCTCTTTAAATTGAAAAGGAAGATTTCCAATAACACGTCTTACTTCCTCTTCAC
>NZ_MCYD01001156.1:0-572 GCF_002876325.1 Vibrio sp. 10N.261.52.A1 | reverse complement strand
CAAGAAAAAGAGAATCAGTTGTTAACGATAATCACGTGCTTTAGAAGATATCAGTTACCTAAGTGCTTGATAGTGAATTTTGGCACCTCGACACAGCTCTCTTATTTGAACATTGTTCAACTATTCAAGCATCAGATTGATCTAGATCAATTCCCAGCATTTTGTGATCAATTAGTCTAAAAAACGTTAGCCAAATGTTAATAAGGAAATTGATATGGAACTCAAACAAGACCCAAGATGTTATACCGACGTATGTGTAGATGGTAAATGGTTCCACTATGACCACTGTAGCACTCAAGCCTATATGCTTAAAGGCGGCGCCTCTGCAGTCATCGAGCTAGCAAAAGAGCCAACCACAGAGGGTGAGTTGGTTGAGATGCTGCAAGGTATAGCCAAATAACACAAACCAATTAAATAGCTAAACGCGCTAATACTCCCCACCTCTCTAACACATTTTAATATTAGCGACAGTAAATCCATTCGAGCCATTCTATCTAACGTAGATCAGAATGGCTTTTCTTTATGCTCTTCGACTTGCTAGCAATGATTTTGTAAAAGCCAATAGCTTATAC
>NZ_MCYD01001155.1:0-3950 GCF_002876325.1 Vibrio sp. 10N.261.52.A1 | reverse complement strand
CCTCTGCCTTGTATAAATGCCCAGCAACTCGTTGCAAAAATCAGTTCGAAAGGCCAACACGCCCTTATAACTTGAGCGAAATTAAGCTAACGTTAATTGCCCTGCATAAAGGACAAACGTTCTTAGCATTAATACGCCCATCAGGCTCAGTGAAGTAACAGAGAAAATATACACAGTACTATGGCGAACCGATGTTGGTGTCACGGCATTAAGCAACAAAGGTAGAACCATGCCCACACCTATCACGCCATACCAGAACCAACTTGCCCAGAAACCACTGCCTATGGCGTTCCATACTGCTTGCTCACTTTGACCACCAGCAAATACTAACCCAGTAAAGAAAGTGACAAGAACAAACAGTTCAAACATTACAACAGGACGTTCGAAGCCGTGGATCCAAGAAATACTGGCACTATGTGGTGACTCCTTAAATACCAATACACCGAATAGAATGCACGCTGCCGCTCCCGAGGATAAACTCGAGAATAAGAACAAGATAGGCAACACTGGGTTATTCAGCATTGGGAAGGTATTTAGTGCAGAAAGTAAGAAGCCTGTGTAAGCCGCAAGCAATAGCGCAAGCACTGCCAAGAATATTTCAAAAGCGTTCTCGAAAGATTCTAGTTTACCAATCCAGTTGCTGACAAAGTCTAGTCGGCCTTTTAACCATGCTTGATCATTCAAGAATACGGCAATCTGATTGCGGAATATAATGCCGATCCAAACAAATAGGATCACCATATACACTTGGAATAAGATCACACCCATCGACATCACAGACGTTGGATTATAGAAGATCATGATCTTCCAAAACGATAGTGGTTTCGTCAGGTGGAAAACCAAGATCAATAAGCCTGAGATTATCCCAAATGGCGCTAGAAATGCCGTTGCCTTTAAAACACCATTATTCGCAGGATCACCATCAATCACCTTTCTTTTAAGGTAGATCGAGATCATAACAGCGCCCGCTGACATACCTGCTAAAAATAGATAAATAGCAATGATCCAATCCCAAACCACGGTGCCTGATTGGAAAGCTGTAGTCCATGCACTCATAATCAAATCTCCCCTTTTTGGTGTGGCACTTTATAGAGTTTTGGTTTGGTACCTAGATAAACTTTATCTCTGTAAACCACCTCTGATTTAAGCACCTGATTAATCTCACTCTTAGGGTCATTTAAATCGCCAAATATCAGCGCATTGGTAGGGCAAGATTCAACACAAGCAGGCAATTTACCTTGTGCAAGATTGGTATCACGGCAGAAGTTACATTTGTCGGCCGACTTATTTTCAGGATGGAAGAAGCGCACTTGATATGGACAAGCAAGTAGACAGTAGCCACAGCCCACACACTTCTCTTTATGCACATCAACAATACCTGTCTTCTCATCTTTATAGGCCGCCCCTGTAGGACAAACCATCACACAAGGAGCGTTATCACAATGTTGGCAAGAGTTACGAGTGAAACGGTAATCAACATTCGGGTATTCGCCTTGAGGCTCGCTCTTAATAATTTCTAATCGCGATACACCTTCAGGCACTTTGTTCACTTCACGGCACGCCTCAGTACAGGCAGTACAACCAATACACGCGGTTTCGTCATGAACCATTCCGTAACGTTTAGCGCCATCTTCCTGTACATTAGCCAGTGTTTTACGGCTAGTGACTGCTGCAGTACCCGCAACACCCGTTGTGAAGATCACGGCACCCGCGCCAGCTAAAAAGTTTCTTCTTGAGCAGCTCATAGATTACTCCCCTTCTTTCTTCTGGTTGAAGTCTGAATGGCAATCCACACACAGCTTGATGGTTTGCTTCTTATCTAAGCCAAGCACCTTCGCTTCACTCGCATGTACATCGTGACAGTTTGAGCACGTTAAGTTTTGTGCGTGTACGTCATGGGTCCAACTCGCTTCGCGCAGATCATCAGGCTTGTGACAATCTATACATTGGCTGTTGGCATCTAGGATTAAGCTAGGATCGAGGAAAACCTTTTCAGTTCCGGGTTGTGATTGAGCCGCACGATACTTCACCACCTCAGGTGCACCATCACGGTGATCGGGGCCAATAGAACTATGACAATCGGTACAATTCACTTCACGACCAAGTAAAGTGTGCGCACTCTCACCGTGTGAACCAAATACCGTTTCTTTAGAATCTTTATGGCATTGAACACACTTGTAATCTTTGTCACGTATTAATTCGACTTCATGTCTTGTTGACTCCCCTACTGGCGTAACAGCGGGCTCCGCAACAGCATGAATGGAATAACCATAGAGGCAGAATGCTAGAAGGGATTTAAGCATTATGACTATGGCCAATTTAATATTGCCCATTTTATCCTTTCCTTATACCGGCATTATTTAACTCTCAACTAAATAATATTCCGGTTAAACAAAAGTACCCTGAGGTGCCTGTTATCTTCATGACCGCTCACGGTTCGATTGATACTGCAGTTGAAGCGATGCGTCATGGTTCTCAAGACTTCCTTATCAAACCGTGTGAAGCCGACCGTCTACGTATTACGGTCAACAACGCAATACGCAAAGCGACGAAATTAAAGAATAGTTCAGAGCATCCTGGAAACCAGAATTATCAAGGTTTCATCGGCAGTAGCCAAACTATGCAGCAGGTGTACCGAACTATTGATTCTGCGGCATCAAGTAAAGCGAGTATTTTCATTACTGGTGAAAGTGGTACCGGTAAAGAGGTGTGTGCAGAAGCTATTCACGCTGCGAGTAAGCGTGGTGATAAACCGTTTATTGCAATTAACTGTGCTGCGATTCCCAAGGACTTGATTGAAAGTGAACTGTTTGGTCACGTGAAAGGGGCATTTACGGGGGCGGCAACAGATCGTCAAGGCGCCGCTGAACTGGCTGATGGTGGCACCTTGTTCCTTGATGAGCTCTGTGAAATGGACCTTGAGTTACAAACCAAGCTTTTGCGCTTTATCCAGACAGGTACCTTCCAAAAAGTGGGTTCGTCGAAGATGAAGAGCGTGGATGTTCGCTTTGTTTGTGCGACCAACCGAGACCCATGGAAAGAAGTACAAGAAGGGCGCTTTAGAGAAGATTTGTACTATCGTTTGTATGTAATTCCTCTGCACTTACCGCCATTGCGTGAGCGTGGTGAAGATGTCATTGAGATTGCATACTCACTGCTAGGCTACATGTCAGTGGAAGAGGGCAAAGCGTTTGTGCGTTTTGCTCAGGAAGTTCTGGATCGTTTTAATCAATACGAGTGGCCGGGTAACGTTCGTCAGCTGCAAAACGTATTGCGAAATGTCGTGGTATTGAACAACGGTAAAGAGATCACGCTTAATATGCTGCCACCACCGTTGAATCAACCGATTGAAAATAGCCTACGCTTGAAAGAGAAGCAGAGTGAAGACATTACGGTAAAAGATATTTTCCCACTGTGGATCACTGAGAAAACAGCTATCGAGCAGGCGATTAAAGCGTGTGACGGTAATATTCCGCGAGCTGCTGGTTTCTTGGATGTGAGTCCGTCAACTATCTACCGTAAGTTGCAAGCGTGGAACGCAAAACAGTAATCACCAAACGATAAGACATAACAATGACCAAAGTATTGAATCAGCAAAAAGTTGATGAGCTTGCCGGTGAAATAGGGCAAGAGAATGTTCCGGTGTTACTGGAGATCTTTTTAGGTGAGTTGAAAGGCTATTATGAGCACCTAGAGATCAATAAGGAGTCAGATACTTCAAAGTATTTAGCGGATATCAGCCATGCCCTAAAGAGCAGTGCTGCGAGCTTTGGTGCTGACTCTCTGTGTAGTTTCGCTATCGGTTTAGACAGCAAAGTAAAACAGTCACTTCCAATTACCGATGGCGATTTTGAAGATATGCAGTCACTGCTGCTTTCAACGTACACTGAGTACCAGCAATTGATGACGGATCTCTAACGCAGAGAACGACCACAGAAACTAAAAAAGGA
>NZ_MCYD01001154.1:0-2221 GCF_002876325.1 Vibrio sp. 10N.261.52.A1 | reverse complement strand
TTTTCTTATTGGCTTAGGTGATCGCACTCCGGCGGAAGTGGATGCGTTTATTGAAGAGAACAAAGCACTGCCATTTTCTAATCGTATGCGAGCACCATATTTAGATATGCTGGCGTCTAGAAAACAGTGGCAAACCATCCTCGAGTTTCAGACCAAAGAGCCAGTGGGCGAAAAGTACCAATGCATTTATTACCGAGCGAACTATGAGCAAGGTAATCAAGAACTGGCTTTTAAAGGAGCGAAGCAGCTTTGGTTGAGCGGCGATGGTGTTGATGACGCTTGTGACCCGTTGTTTAAGAGTTGGGATCAAGCTGGCTTGAGAACCGATGAGCTAATTTTAGAGCGTATGCTGTTAGCGTTTGAAGGGCGTAACGGTAAGCTGATGACCTATCTGATCAAGCAATTGGATCATAATGAGTCAATTGCTCAAGCTAAGCAGATGAAGGCGTTATACAACAAGCCTGAAAATGTGCTCACATTCGCTAAGAAGCATCCAGCCAATGAGTTTTATCAAGCTCAAACGGAGTTTGCTTTTAAGAAGCTAGCAAGAAAATCGGCTAGTAGTGCCCAAGAAGTATTCGATGATGTCATCAAGGCCCAGAAGTTTTCTGAAGAGAAATCTCAAGAGCTTGCTGATTACCTGACTTTCCGATTAATTAATACCGATTCTGAAGAGTTGATGGAGTGGCGAGACGAGATGCTGGCGAGTTCGTCGAAACAAGTCTTGTTGGAACGTCGTGCTCGTTTGGCTATTCAGCATGCAGATTGGGTTGGATTGAAAGAGTGGATTGCCCGCCTAGACGACAAGCACCAAGCGTCATTGCGTTGGCAATACTGGTTAGGCAGGGCTGAAATAGCAACTGGAGATACCGAAAAGGGCAACCAACGTCTGTCTGATATTTTAGGCAAGCGTAATTTCTACAGTGTTGCGGCGGCTAAGCAGTTAGGTAAGCCTATTCAGTACCCTACATCAACGCTCAAGTATAATGCTGAAACAGTGAAGCCTTTTAGTACTTCGCTGATTCGTATCGATGAACTGATTACTCGCGATAAAATTGCCGCCGCTAAAAGTGAATGGCGCTGGCTACTGACCAATGCAGATAAAGAGCAAAAAGAGATGCTTGCCGCTTACGCTGCGACACAGCGTTGGAATCACTTCACTGTCATTGCGAGTATTTCAGCGAAAATGTGGGATAACATTGCGCTGCGTTTTCCGGTTGCTCATAAGTGGTGGTTTAACTTCTATGCGGAGAAGCATGATATTGATCCAATCACCTTGATGTCTCTAGCAAGACAAGAGAGCGCGATGGATTCAGAAGCTCGTTCTCCAGTTGGTGCACGTGGTGTCATGCAAATTATGCCAAAGACAGCGCAATACACAGCCAACAAGCACAAGATTAAGTACAAGGGTAGCGATGATCTTTACGATGTCGGCAAGAATATCGAAATTGGCAGCCACTACTTAGATGGCTTGCTCTCTCAATATGACAACAACCGTATCTTTGCTTTTGCTGCCTACAATGCAGGTCCAAGCCGTGTTAAGCAGTGGCGTTCTCGCAGTGACGAAAAGCTTGATGCCTTCGCTTTTATTGAAATGATTCCATTCAAAGAGACACGCGGTTACGTTCAGAACATCTTAATGTTTGAGACTTACTATCGAGACATCTTGGGTGAGCAGGGCGAGTTTTTGGCTCCCCATGAGGTGAAAACTAAATACTAGTGGTCGATAAGTCCTTAAACTGAGTGACAATTGAAGGCAGTGAGTGCGAACCATTTCCGCTTACTGCCTTTTTACATTGGATCACATCCAGTATTTCGGTATAAAGTGGTAGACGCTTTCAATCGATAAGCGACTCTTTAAAGTCTGAATTTAAAAGTAAGTGTAGATATATGGCATCACAACCTGAATATGATAACTGGCAACAACTCATGGATTTAGTTAAGACAGCGGTTGAGAAAGATCAGCATGAACTGTTGTTGACCATGATGATGACGCCCGATGAGCGAGATGCTCTGGTTGCTCGAATTAATATTTTTTGTGAGCTAATGAAAGGTGAAATGTCTCAAAGACAAGTAAGCCAAATGCTGGGAGTCGGTGTGGCAACCATCACCAGAGGCTCGAATGAGCTCAAGGCAAAATCAGAACAAGAGAAAGCGATTATTGCCGATCTGCTGCTTAAGTAATGATGGCTTAAGCTATCACTGAATAGCGAGAGTGCGA
>NZ_MCYD01001153.1:0-2371 GCF_002876325.1 Vibrio sp. 10N.261.52.A1 | reverse complement strand
ATAGAGATCAGGATCACATTGTCGAGGCTAAACAGTGAACGGATGACGTACAGAGCAGAATTATCGGGATTTACCCAAATTACGGTCGAAAAAAGAAAAAATCCCCGCTAATTCAATTAGCAGGGATTCGATTGTTAGAAAGTTAACGTGTCAGAAGAACTCTGAAACTATTTAGTCACTTTCTTCTGAACATATTTCTTGCTTACGTCGACAACCGCCACATCTCTAAAGAAGCTTCTTCCTAGCAGAAGTGGGAAAGAAAGGTGCGTTCGGTCTGCTAGAGTAAATTCAGTTTTGTCTTTTAGATCACCAATTTGGATCGAAGCAACTACCACAGCACGACGTTGTGTGCCTTCTGCACTTGATTGCTTGATCTTAACCCAACGTTCTACAGGTAGACTGATCTCTTCTGTTGTGATGCCATCGTGCTCGATTTTGAACTTAACCCAATCTTTACCGTCACGTTCAAAGTCTACGATATCAACAGCGCTGATTGAAGATGTCGTCGCACCAGTATCTACACGCGCTTTAAATGCCTCTTTCAAGCCAGGAACAAATACCCACTCTTCCTCACCAAGAATCAGTTTACCGTCACTGGTTTTCGTTGGTTTTGCTACCGGTTTTTCTTCAGGCTTTGGTTTCGCTTCTGGTTCAGTTGGTTTTACTTCTTCAGGCTTCTCTGTAGGTTCCGTTACTTTGTCGCCTTCAGTTGCGTCAGGCTTAGAAGAGTCATCAACTACTGGTTGTTCGACCTGAGGCTTTTGCTCTGGCTCAACCGGTACTTGAGTCGTGGTTGTACAAGCAAACAAGCCGCCACTTAACATTAGGGTTATAATCGCTTTCCAATTATACATTCAGTCACCTTCTATTATTTTGATACGTTGGCTATCGCTTTTGCTACATAAGGAATATGGGATTCAGAAAGACCTGCAATATTGATGCGTCCATCACCAACACCGTAGATACCATATTCTTCACGTAATTGATTCATTTGAGTTTCTTTAAAGCCTAGTACAGTAAACATACCTTTATGACTTTCAATGAAATCGAATTGTGACGTGTTATAAGTATTTCGCAATTCATCACATAAACTTTGGCGCAGATTTAACAAACGTTGCTGCATTTCACTCAACTCTTGCTTCCAAATCGTTGTTAGCTCTTGATTCTGAAGAATTGTTTTTACCAACGCCGCACCGTGATCTGGCGGCATGGTGTAAGTTGAGCGAGCAAGCGTCAGTAACTTACCTTTCGCATTGCCAACATGTTCGCTGTTTTTACCAATCACAATCGCAGCACCCGTTCTTTCACGGTACAAGCCGAAATTCTTTGAGCAAGAAGTAGTAATTAACATCTCTTCCACGTTGTTCGCCATGTGTTGAAGACCTTTTGCATCTTCTTCTAGGCCGTCACCAAAGCCTTGGTACGCAATATCAACGAACGGTAAGAAACCATTTTTCTGCGATAATTTCGTGATTTCCTGCCACGCTTCAAAGTCGATATCGGCACCCGTTGGGTTATGACAGCAACCGTGCAGTAGTACCACGTCTGATGGACCCGCTTTCGATAGGTCATCTAGCATTCTTGCAGTATCCACTTGCTTCGTTTCAGGACTGAAGTAATTGTAGTATCGAACTTTTAAGCCTGCCGCTTCCATCACAGGTTTGTGGTTCACATAGCTTGGGTTTGAAATCCAAACTGTGGTGTCTGGCTGAGAAACTTTCATTAAGTCACCCAACATTCGAAGTGCACCACTTGCACCTGGTGTTTGAATCGCAGCAACGCGATCCATTGCAGAAGTCCCTTTAAGCAGCAGATCAACCATGCTTTGGTTAAACTCTTCACAGCCCGCTAGGCCAACGTAAGCTTTAGTTTTCTGTGTTTCAACAACGATATCTTGAGCCATAGATACGGCTTTCATGATAGGAGTTTCGCCTTGGTCGTTTTTATATACGCCAATGCCTAAATCGACTTTGTCAGTGCGAGTATCGCCGCGGTAAGCAACAGAAAGAGATAGAATTGGATCTAAAGTTGGTTTTGGTAGATGTGAAAACATGAAAGTCACAACCCTTTGAAATTCAAGTAATGAACTTCACGTTAACATTATCGTAGTCAAATCAGAAACATTTTTTAAGAGAAGCGCTGAGTTCACAGAAGTAATCAGAGATTGGTCATTTTACCGGGTAAATTCGTGCAAAAATCAAACAGCTATTAATGTTTTCACTAATAAAAGTGAGCGTAGCTAAAAATCAGTTCCCAATTGTGGCGCCGCGTTTGAATTGCCTTGGTGTCATTCCCGACCATGCTTTAAATCGAGTACTGAAGTTTGCCGCATTCGGATACCCAACGATCTCGCCGATGTGTTGAATAGACC
>NZ_MCYD01001152.1:0-252 GCF_002876325.1 Vibrio sp. 10N.261.52.A1 | reverse complement strand
AGTTATATGCTCAAATAGTGATAGCAACCTAGAAAAAATACAAAAAATGTCTCAAATTCTAGAGGTTGTTAACAAGGAGCTTGCTGAGTATAAATCTCTTTCTTTAAAGGATTACAAGGCTATCGATGATAAGTACTACGTAAGACACTATATAGTCAGCAAGATTAATGATTTAAATAGCTTGATTTTCATACAAAACTTGAAAGTAAGTGTGATGAACACGATTAGCTATCGATATAAAAGTGATGAAAA
>NZ_MCYD01001151.1:0-2157 GCF_002876325.1 Vibrio sp. 10N.261.52.A1 | reverse complement strand
CCGTTACTGGCGCCCTTTTCCATCGTTATACAGGTCAAGACTGGTTAATTCGCATCCTCAAGATATGAAGTTATGACTTATAAACACACTTACCTGATTAAGGTCTACACACTGCAACAAATTTTCATAAGGCACTCAATTACCAATTAGTTCAGTGATTTATACAAGCGTTCCAGCTTATCTAAAAAACCATGTAGTTTTTCGTTCATCTCATCATAGTCATGACTCAGTAATACTTCAGGGTTCTCAACAAAACGAAAGTCCTCAGCCTTACTAAGATCAGTATTTTCGATGAGCAGCGCTACGACTTCTTTAGTCAATTCCATATGACACTGAAAACCAAACACCAAATCGCTATAAGCAACAATTTGTCTCGAGCAGCCTTTACTATACGCAATGATTTCGGCACCTGGTATCAGCCCAGGCATATCGTTATGCCAATGGCCTCTGGCTATATTGATGATTTCCACTCACACCCATGGCACCAAATAGTGTTCCCACGCCAGGGATTGTTACAATCAGACATTGGTGATAAAAGCGGGATAGTGCCCCATAATGGCTTGCTCTATATTCCCGCAAATACAGTTCATAAATCCGTTGCGATTACAGATACACAATTTTTGGCTATTTACCTCAACCCAGACAAAAATCTTCGCTATGGAAGCAAACCTAAATCCTGTCAGGTAAACTCTTTGACCAAAGAGTTGATACAACTTCTGTTTGAAAGCAACACACACTCACAATCTGAGTCCAATATAATGCATTTACTTATGGTCTTGAGAGATCAAATCGAAGTTTCAGAAAGTTATGAAATACCATTGCTTATTCCTACCGATAAGCGTCTTTTCTCTATTTTCGCACAACTTCAAAAACAGCCTGATTTACCGTTTACATTAAAAGAATGGGCGACAACAGTCGGTGCATCTGAACGCACGCTGTCTCGATTATGCTCGAAAGAGTTTTCTCAATCTTTTTCACAATGGCGACAAAACATTAGGCTAGTTTTATCTTTGCAGTTGTTAAGCTCGAAAATGAGCATTCAAGAAATTGCTATCGAATCGGGATATTCTTCTGATTCTGCTTATGTACAGGCATTTAAGAAATTGTTTAATCAGACACCTAGAAAATATCGAACAGCAAACCTTTAGCACGTATTCTGATTCGTTGTTTTACAAACTCAAATGACACCTGTGATGGTGTGACTCTTACCTAACCTTTTGTGGGGCAAATGCGCACCTAGCCCAACTTGAATATCGGACATAGTTCGATCTTTGAGAGAATGGTTGATAACCTCAATCAGCTATCATGTTGTGAACTTAACACTTTTTAGAAGCACTCTAGATTGATAGATGATGAAAATTGCGATATTAGTTAGCTATGAATTAACATTTTGATAACGCTCATGGCAGGTAACACTATCGAAAAATCTGTTTCATTCGCCTCTGTCATTGATTTAGTAAATGCCTATTCACTGTTGCCTCCCGCTTTGCGTAAACAGGTCGAAGCATCTAATCACCTTGACGGTATAATCCTTGAGGCAATTAAAAATAGCGCTAATCTATCGCTATCGGATCGGCTTCCAGAAAGCCAAATGGTTGCCTTATGGTCACTCCTCGAACAGCACCATCCATCGCCCGAAATTGGACTCATCATTGGGCGAACTATATCCCATGAATCAAAAGGTGTGCTCGCGAGTTGGGTGAGCCAATGTGCGACGTTAAGAGACGCATTCAACACGTTCCAAAGTAATATTTTTCTGATGAATTCTTCAGAGTGTTGGCAAGTGGATGACGATGGACAGCAGTGCCGCTTAACCCTCTCCATTGAATCACGCCATGATTACCCTAGAGCCGCCATTGAACGCAGCATGAGTGCGGTGGTGATGTGGGCAAGAATGCTGAGTGCCCATCCTTTCCCGCTAACCAAAGCTAAGTTTGGGTATTTAGCTCCGCTACATGTGGATAAATATCAACCAGTCTTTGGAGAAACCATTGAATTTAATAGTGCTTATCACCAGCTGATATTTGAATCGAAATGGCTTAACCTTCCCATTGCAACAAGTAGTGAGTATCTGAAAACGATGATGGCAAAAACCGCACAAAGCCACCTTGAGACATTAACGCAAACCCAGCCTCTCCAACAGCAAGTCAGGACCAT
>NZ_MCYD01001150.1:0-3625 GCF_002876325.1 Vibrio sp. 10N.261.52.A1 | reverse complement strand
CATATTCAACAGAGCTTTTCTTTAGTAATTAAGTTAAGATGTACTCAATGCTGCGATCCACTGTTCCTTTGTCCGATTGTTTCAAACAGATGAAACGACACAGTGGTTGCAGAGCCAATTAATAGTGTGGAGATACAAGTTTGATAAATGTTTTCCTTGTAGATGATCACGAGCTGGTTCGCACAGGGATACGACGTATTATTGAAGACGTCCGTGGAATGAACGTAGCAGGGGAAGCTGAAAGCGGTGAAGATGCTGCAAAATGGTGTCGTACTAACAATACTGACGTTATTTTGATGGATATGAATATGCCTGGTATTGGTGGCTTAGAAGCAACCAAGAAGATCTTGCGTTTCAACCCTGATGTTAAAATCATCGTTTTAACTGTTCATACGGAAAATCCGTTTCCAACTAAAGTGATGCAAGCTGGAGCTGCTGGTTACCTTACTAAAGGGGCAGGTCCGGATGAAATGGTCAATGCAATTCGAGTGGTCAACAGTGGCCAACGATACATTTCACCAGAAATTGCGCAGCAGATGGCTTTGAGCCAGTTCTCGCCTGCGTCTGAAAATCCATTCGCAGACTTATCTGAACGTGAACTTCAAATCATGATGATGATTACTAAAGGTCAGAAAGTGACGGATATTTCAGAACAACTCAATCTAAGTCCTAAGACAGTCAATAGTTACCGCTACCGTTTGTTCAGCAAACTGGATATCAGTGGTGATGTAGAGCTGACGCACTTAGCGATTAGACATGGAATGTTAGACACTGAGACCCTTTAACACTGAGATCGTATAGTGACCAACTTGTTTGACTCAGTCTCATTCCTCAAGACAGTAACCGAGCAGCCCGGCGTTTATCGAATGTATAACGCTGAGGCTGTCGTTATTTACGTCGGTAAAGCTAAGAACCTCAAAAAACGCCTTTCTAGTTATTTCCGTAAAAAAGTCGACAGTGAAAAAACACGCGCTCTAGTCAGCAACATCGACAAGATTGATGTCACTGTAACGCACACGGAAACCGAAGCTCTTATTCTTGAGCACAACTACATCAAGCAGTACCTGCCAAAATATAACGTGCTCCTGCGTGATGATAAGTCGTACCCTTATATCTTCATTAGCGGTCACAAGCATCCTCGTTTGTCGATGCACCGTGGTGCTAAAAAGAAAAAAGGTGAATACTTTGGTCCTTACCCTGACTCCGGCGCTGTGCGTGAGACACTACACCTGATCCAAAAAATCTTCCCTGCTCGCCAATGTGAAGATACGGTTTACGCCAACAGAACGCGTCCTTGCTTGATGTATCAGATTGGCCGTTGTGCTGCGCCATGTGTTAGCTCAATCATTTCTGACGAAGAGTACAGCGAACTGGTCGACTATGTTCGTTTATTCCTGCAAGGAAAAGATAAGTTAGTGCTTGAAACGCTCATTGAGAAAATGGATACAGCAAGCCGTGAGCTTCGTTTTGAGCAAGCTGCGACTTTCCGTGACCAGATCCAAGCGATTCGACGCGTGCAAGAACAGCAATACGTCTCTGACGACTCCATGGAAGATATGGATGTGCTTGGCTTTGCTCAAGAGAATGGCGTGGCGTGTATTCACATCTTGATGATTCGCCAAGGTAAAGTCTTGGGCAGTAGAAGCCATTTCCCTAAAATTCCAAACAATACGGTACGTGAAGAGGTTTTCTCTAGCTTCTTAAGCCAATATTACCTAGCACATAATGAAGCGAGAACCATTCCAACTCGTTTGATTCTGAACGCTGATTTGATGGAAGACGTCACTCCTATTCAGGAAGCCTTGTGTGAAGTAGCGGGTCGCAAGATCCACTTCAACACAAACCCTTCCGGTACTCGTGGTCGTTATCTTAAATTGTCGAACACTAATGCGTTAACGGCGATTACCACTAAGATTAATCACAAAATGACGATTAATCAGCGTTTCAAAGAACTTCAAGAAGTGCTGTCGATGGATGCGATTAAGCGCATGGAATGTTTCGATATCAGTCATACCATGGGTGAAAGTACCATCGCGTCTTGTGTGGTGTTCAATCAAGAAGGCCCTGTTAAGCCCGAGTATCGTCGTTACAACATCACAGGCATTACAGGCGGTGATGACTACGCAGCGATGGCTCAGGCGCTTGAGAGGCGTTATTCGAAGCAACTTGATGTTGATAAGATCCCAGACATTATCTTTATCGATGGGGGTAAAGGGCAACTTAACCGCGCTCATGAGATTATCTCTCAATATTGGGGAGATTGGCCTTTCAGACCGAGAATGATGGGTATTGCCAAAGGCGTGACGCGTAAACCTGGTTTAGAGACTCTCATTACCCTTGAAGGGGAAGAGTTTAATTTGCCAAGTGATGCTCCCGCTTTGCACCTTATTCAGCATATTCGTGACGAAAGCCATAATCATGCGATTGCAGGGCATAGAGCGAAGCGTGGTAAAACGCGCCGAACCAGTGCCTTGGAAGGAATTGAAGGGATAGGGCTAAAGCGTCGCCAAGCTTTGCTGAAATACATGGGTGGCTTACAAGAA
Source organism: Vibrio sp. 10N.261.52.A1 (assembly GCF_002876325.1). Classification (NCBI taxonomy): domain Bacteria; kingdom Pseudomonadati; phylum Pseudomonadota; class Gammaproteobacteria; order Vibrionales; family Vibrionaceae; genus Vibrio; species Vibrio sp. 10N.261.52.A1. Next base: position 1,082 of record NZ_MCYD01001150.1, on the reverse strand, counting down.
CTTAAGCGTGCAACTGTTGAAGAAATAGCCAAAGTGCCGGGCATTAGTCATTCTTTGGCAGAAAACATTTATCAAGCATTGAAACAATAGTAAAAATCCCGCACCATTAAAGCGCAATTAATAAGAGCCCAATAATATGCGTTTGAATATACCTAACATTTTGTCCTTACTGAGACTATTTTTGATCCCAGTATTCGTTGTTGTTTTTTACCTACCTTACCAATGGGCTCCTTTTGCTGCTGCGATGGTTTTTTGGGTAGCGGGTTTTACTGACTGGTTAGATGGCATGCTTGCTCGTAAGTTAGGGCAAACGTCTCGTTTTGGTGCCTTTATTGACCCAGTCGCAGACAAAGTACTGGTGGCGACGGCTCTTATTTTGATTACCGAGCATTACCACTCAATTTGGGTCACTATTCCAGCTGTGACCATGATAGCTCGCGAGATCATCATCTCTGCGCTTCGCGAATGGATGGCTGAAATCGGTAAACGTGCAAGCGTTGCGGTTTCTTGGGTCGGTAAGGTTAAGACGGTTTCTCAGATGTTCGCGTTGTGGGTGCTTATCTGGCGCTATGACGATTGGATGATTTGGGTTGGCTATATCGCGCTCTACGTTGCAACGATTCTAACCTACTGGTCGATGGCACAATACTTAATGGCCGCCAAAGACGATTTGTTAGACGAAAAACACCATTGATGAAGAAGCGAGCTGAGGCTCGCTTTTTTGATCTTTAACCTAAGGTCAAATAATCAATACTGGATATCTAATGTGATATAGATCTCTTTTGAATAGCCGATACACGGTGCGTTTTGCACATAAAGTCAGCTATTTAGCCTGTTTAGTATGAAATCTATTCAAACGAATTAAAAATACAAAAATATTATTGACTCATCCGCTCGAATCCGTAGAATGCATCCCGTACCCAAGAGGATGGCAATGAGCGATTTAATTGGAGTTACTAAGGCGCCTTGGCAGAGTGGCTATGCAGCGGATTGCAAATCCGTGGACCTCGGTTCGACTCCGGGAGGCGCCTCCATTATCTCTCTTGTTTAAGAGAAGAATAATGAAATGCGACACTAGCTCA
>NZ_MCYD01001149.1:0-3065 GCF_002876325.1 Vibrio sp. 10N.261.52.A1 | reverse complement strand
TGCCATCTAAATATTGCTTAGCAATGATACATTTTAGCTCTCGGCTATATTTGGACATAAAAAGACCCCCAATAATTGGTGTCCAACTATTGGGGGTCAGTTCAAAGCTGGGCTTTTTTCATTCTAAACAATAGATATTGGTTTAAGTCACAGCTATTTACTGAGTACCTTTCCTCTTCAATGACAAAAGTAACTTACGCATCATCGCGCCACCTAACAGCATCGCCAGCCAATACCAACCCATTGAACCTCCAGTCTTTTTGATGGTTGGATCTTCCACCAAACTTAACTCTCTAATCTCATTACTATAAGCAAAGTTCTTAATGGTCACTCTGTCATGCCCTGCAGACCCAACCTCATCTTTGCTGTACACAATCATGAAGCTATTGTCTTTAGCTCTCGCCATTGGCAGTTCAACAGTCCCAGATAATTGCCCCGCAAACGCGCCGACTTCAAAGCCGTTAATGTAGATCTCCATGTAGTCACGATCTTCTTCAGAAAAGACGGTGAGATCCAAAGATACGGTACCAGCTGGGATCCCGTCGACAATGAATGCGGTGGACTGGCTATTACCAATATCCGGTGACGCTATCGTATCCCCTTCAACATCCCAAGCTTCTGTGCTGTAGACTGCATTCTTAGGTATCGTGACGAGTGAATTCACCGTATTAGAAACCTCATTCGCGCCAATAGCATATGCCTTTGATGTCACTACACCCGCTAGTGAGTCGGTTGACACCTTGATACCAAAATCATGGTTCCCCACTGAGTCTATGTTGTAGCTTACAACTACATCACAGCCTTCATTCGGTGATAACGTCGCACAACTATTGCTCTTTATAATCGCACTACCATTGTAGGTTATAGGATCGTTTGTACCGGTAGCCAAAGATACGTTGGTTACGTTAACCTCTTGATCAGATTTGTTCGTAAATTCAAACTTGTGTTCAATCGGCCCCAAAGGTCGAGCGCCTAGCATCGCCTTAGTTTGGTAACTAAAGCCTGCCGTCTTCTTACCTATCCAGTCAGCAAAGTGGCTTATGTTGGTGTAGACACCGTATGCCTCTGGCTGAGCGCAACCTTCTCCCCAACTCACAAGACCTAGCTGTTCGAAGTGACCATTGGTGGACAACATGATTGGGCCACCGCTATCCCCGCTGCATGAATCGCGGCCGCCTTCTTTGTAACCAGCACAAAAAGCATCAGCACCGATATCTGAATATCCATCTCCTTGACCAAGGTTACAATCTCGCTGACTAACTAACGGAACATTCACTTGGTGCAACTGGCTCGTGGATGAGTATTGCTCTTGCGACGAATTCTGGTCGCCCCAACCTATGACGGTTAGCATCTGACCTGTACTCAAGTTATCACGGACATAACCATCGACTAGATCAACCGCAGATTCCGTGGGCTTATCACTAAGCTCAATAATGGCAATATCATTACTCACAGGCTCTTGAGTATAACTTTCATGAGCATATATTTGCTCAACAGAATAGCGGTGCTGCTCTACGTCGGGCGAAGAAAGATCAGAGACACCAATGACAACCTCAAAATCTTGGTTGCTGCTTGCTTCGATACAGTGCGCTGCTGTGAGTACATATCGCTCACCAATTAAACTTGCACCGCAGAACTGCCCTTCGTAGGCATCCACATTTTTTGAAACAAGCGCGACCATAAATGGCCAGCTACCTTTTGCTGCTTCGTTACCATTGATAATTTGAGGAGAAATATCTGCCAACACTGGCATTGAGGAGAGGCCAACCGCATAAATACTTAATGGCAGCCATTTTGTCTGGATAACTTTCATTACCTAACCTTTCATTTGTTTTAATAATGACGGGCAGGTTATTTGATAAAAAATAAATATAAACGGTAAGCACATCAAAATATGGCTTACCTTGAAAACGTAACGGATATTATTGGTGGCTAACTCATCACCGCCACAAAATTAATCAGCCCCAACGCCTAACCTTTTGTTTGTAATCAACATATTCTGCACCGAATAATTGCTCTAGTGCTCGCTATTCTGGTTTGATTTGGAACTGATTGATACCAAGTTTGAGACGGAAATTGGTGGTAGCTATAACCGTGAATTCAGATCAAGAAAGCCCAGCTGATTTCATCATTCTGGGCTTTCGCGTTTAACTTAAGGTGATAGGTTGGCTATCAGTCTTAAGTTAACGTCAGTAGTGTAGTTTACTGATCACCTTTCATCTTCAGTGGTGAAAATGACTTACGTACGATCGCACCGCCTAAAAGCACAAATAACCAATGCCAAGCCAGAGAACCGCCACTGCTACCAGAGCTTTTCGCATTCTGCGTACCCTCTGATTTAGATATCTTTATTTCATCGGTATAAGCAAAGTTTTTAATCGTAACTCTGTCATCCCCGTAAGAAATAGAGCCATCTTTCACATATTTAATCATAAGGCTGTTGTTGGAATCCCTAACCATCGGCAAGTTCACTGAACCAGAAAGCTGACCTGATTCTTTGTCGAACTCTTGACCGTTAATATAGAGCTCAAGGTAATCATGATCCAATTCAGACGATACCGTCACATCGAAAGAGACTGTACCGGTAGGTATCCCCTCTACAACCAACATGGTCGATTCGCTGCTACCTATTGATGGAGAGACGATTGTTGATCCTTCGGTACCCCAAGCTTGTGTGCTGTAAACACCACTGTTTGGTACACTCACATAAGAGTCCACAGCATTCGTTACAGATCTCGCTCCAATCACAGAAGCCTTTGATGTGACCGTGCCCAATAGTGAATCAGTATCAACATTAATGCCAAACTCATGTTCGCCAATTGAGTTCAGGTTATAACTCACCACTACTTCACAGCTTTGTCCTGCTGTTAAAGTGCTACATCCGTTGTCAGTTATAACGGTGTCGTAATAAGAAACAGGAGAAACATGATTTACTTCGATATTTTGATCAGACTTGTTGGTAAATTCAAAAGTATGTGAGATAGGCGCCAATAATCTTGCACCTAGCATTTCTATTTGACGATAACTAAACCCTGCTTTCTGCTCATTAATCCAATCATCAAAAT
>NZ_MCYD01001148.1:0-6699 GCF_002876325.1 Vibrio sp. 10N.261.52.A1 | reverse complement strand
GTCCTATGACCATGATAGATACACTTTACGATGCACATTACCAAAGCCGTGAAAAACTGGCGTGGGAATTTGCAAAGATCCTCAACGAAGAAGCGAAAGAATTAGAAGCTGCAGGCGTTGATATTATTCAGTTCGATGAGCCTGCATTTAACGTGTTCTTTGATGAAGTGAACAATTGGGGTATCGCTTGTTTAGAAAGGGCCATTGAAGGGCTTAAATGCGAAACCGCAGTACACATTTGCTATGGCTACGGAATCAAAGCAAACACAGATTGGAAGAAGACATTAGGCACTGAGTGGCGTCAGTACGAAGAGGTATTTCCTAAGCTGCAGCAATCGAATATCGATATTGTTTCGTTAGAGTGCCACAACTCTCATGTACCACTTGAACTGCTTGAACTTGTTCGCGGTAAGAAAGTGATGGTTGGCGCTATTGATGTTGCTACAGATTCTATTGAGACACCGGAAGAAGTGGCTAGCACTCTAAGAGAAACACTTAAGTATGTTGATGCCGACAAGCTCTACCCTTGCACCAACTGCGGCATGGCTCCTCTACCTCGCGACATTGCCTCTGCTAAGCTGAATGCACTCAGCGCTGGTGCAGAGATATTGCGTAAAGAGCTTTCCGTGGAGCGCTGACAAAACGTATAAAAGCGAATCCTTCAAGCCTAAGTGTCACTCGATACTTAGGCTTTTTCTTTGATTAGTAAGCTGTCGACTGAAAACTCATTTACCAAGTTTTATCCAAGTCTTTTGCGTACAAAGAGATAGCCCGTTGGTACTCTTTAATCGCCTCACTATTGGTTGTGGAAACCAATAACTCAAGTAACAGTGATGTCGCCTCTTTATGACGACCTAAATTGTACAGACACATTGCGTAGAAAGGCTTCACTTCTATCGAATTTGGATACTCAGCCATCGTCTGTTCGAAATAGCTTAAAGCCTCAGTATACTGACCTAGGTTTCGGTAAGTGCTTGCTAAGCCAAACAACGCATCAAAGCGCTCTACGGAAGAGAGCTTCCCTTGCAAAGACAAAACATAATGCTCAATCGCCTGCTGTTCTTGACCTTGGTTGTCGTAAGACCAAGCTATCTGCAAGTGCGCCTTTGCTGCATAGTTTTCATCACTTAATAGTGTCGCCAACAAGTCTCGCGACTCTTGATATTTCTGTTCTTTTCGAAGCGCAATGGCTTGTGAGATAGTTGTTTCCATTCTTAATACCTGATAGCTCTGCGGTTGGGATACACGCGCTTCTAATTTAAGCCTAATGAGTTACCTAGGCAGCATAAGCAGATTAGTGCACTAAGTAAACGATGCTAGCACACAAGCAGAGTTTGAAATATTGGTTTACGTACAACCTAACCCAAAAAACAACACCAAGTTCGACACGCGAAAGTGATTCGACTCTTCTTAAGTTATGGACGCTTTTATATATTTTAGTTATTACAGGGCCACTGTCGCCTCAATCTCAATTCTTAAATCAGAGTGAATCAATTTAGATACCTCGACTAGAGAACAAGCTGGAAGATACTCTCCATAAAAGTCGAACAATAATTCTCGAAGACTGCCTAGTTCAGACATATCACAGATAAAGATCGTCAGCTTAATAAGATCACTGACTGCTCGCTGTTCATACTCTAGTATTTGCTTGATCTGACTAAGTATCTCGTTCGTCTGCTCACCAATTCCTTGATCCTGTGAACTTGTGCCGTAAGCAGTCAAACCAGAGACATAGAGCGTACCGTTGTGCTTTGTCGCGTGAACATAAGGCCCAGCAATTGATGGCAAGCCTTGATAATTTATACGTTCAACCATTTCGTTTCCTTTATAGTCCAGTTAATTGCAGCTCCATTTCAACAAGCCCCTTCACTTCAGAAATTTTTGTAAAACCTTTTGATTGGTAAAGCTTAATCGCAGGGTTCTCACTGAATACACGCAGCACTAACTGAATCGATGCCTGACTGTTCGCATGTGCAATCACTAAATCCAAACACTTAGAGCCAAAACCTTTACCTTGGTATTCGGCTAATATCTGTAAATCTCGAAGGAACGTGGTGTCATTGGTATAACTAAAGCGGACAACACCAATACGCATATCACCTACATAAACTTCATAGTTATCTAACTCGTCCCAACTGCGTAAAAACTGCTCATGACCCCAAACGATCCCGCGCATCGTAGTAAGGCGCCATATTCGTTTTGGTTATCAGCTCTGCGAATTTTGGGTCAGAACCTTTGACCAACTTGACGTCCATATTGTGTCCTTTGTTTTCAAGTTGCTTCCTAATACTGCATCAAAAAATGTTATAAGTATTGAATCAAAAACGTTAAGAGGATTTAAGGGACATATCCGCATCTAAAGCCTTTTCCAACCACATTGAACTGATGTATTTGCCATTTTTCTTTGCATATTCATTGAACACACCAACTTCTCGAAAGCCAAAATGCTTATGTAGTGCGATCGATGCCTCATTGGGTAATGCCACACCGGAAAGAACGCGATGAACACCGAAATCAATGATTGATGCGAAGAGCTGAGAATACAACTTAGAGCCTATCCCTTTACCTTTTGCATCTTCAGCTAAATAAATTGTGACTTCGACTGTATCTTCAAATGCGGATGTTGCTCTGTACGGTTGAGAGCATGCGAAACCAAGTAGCGAGTCGTTTTCGGTTGCGACATAAAGTTGATATTTACTATCACTCGAGAATTGAGAGAACCATTGCTGTCGATTTTCCAACGAAAACCTCTCTTCTTCAAAGCGCGCGTTAGTGTTCTCAATATAGAAATTGAAGATGCAAGTAATTGCGGCTATATCGGACAACTCTGCAGTTCTAATTTTCATTTAATACCCTTTCGGTTCTCACTGATTCGCGATTAGGACTTAGCATCGACCTTTCTATAAACCAAGTCCCTTGGCACGGGCCATTGGTTAAATACCAAAGACCATCAAACCGCATGCCGCTGCCTGTTGCTGAAAAGCGATAGTCCCATTGGCGATGTTTGGCATATAACCGTAATTCACCGCTTTCTGAAACCCAACCCTCTAATGCTGTTCCGTTGTAGGTAAGCCTCAAAATGGCTTTACCTTCACGAATGTTTCCTGTGATGGTTGTTCGCTCACACATATTATTGCCAGTGGTGTTAACACGGCGACCTAGCCACTCACCGTCAAAGTCAGTAGATGGTACAAATTGAGGGCTATTCGGCAGTTTAGGAAATGACTCAGAATTACTGGACCCGAACCATTGAAGTTCGCGGCCAACGAGGAAGAAGACAACAAAGCCAATTGATACAGCGATGACAAATCCCTTTTTCATAATCTAGCCGCCTTCTTACAAAAACTAGAAGCACCCTAACATAATGAAAAATAATAAGTTAACCGAGATGATATCAACTTTGATGTATACCACAAATTGCATTCAAATGTTGAATATAGAGAAAGCGGCATCGCACAAAAATGCCGCGCATTGGAAATCAATTATGTGCAGTACCGAAAGCTCTGAACAGAAAAACTAACCTTCCAACGCATTCCGCCAATATTGCACCGTTTTATCAGAGACTGAACCCGTTTCATTGGCCGCTGCGATCAAGAAGTCACATAAGTTGGTTGCAACCTCTTCATTGCCTAACAAGTATAAACTGCGAATGGCTCGCGTTAGTCGAAGCTGGTTATGGTCGTGATTCTTCAACCATACATGGTTGGCAGCGCTGAGTGGCAACAATGACGATATCTCACTTCCATCTCGCTGCATTCCCCAAAACTCAAGCATCAGGTCAAGCACTTGTAGATGAGCAGTACGAAGCTCTTCTGAATTAGCAAAAAGATAGTCCTATCTTCTTGAGTAACCAACGGTGCATGTTGATTGAACTTGGTCCCTTCATCTATTGGGAAAAACACTTGAATGTACTTATGATCTATGCTCCAGCCAGAAGTGATTGTAAGCTAACAACTGTTCAATATTACGACCAAATTTGTCTGGCACTTCACCAGAGATAAAGCAAGCGATCTCACTCATTTAAAATCCTACCGACTATAGTTTTTGCTTGCGGGTTTCCGCTAAATACTGGGAGGTACGATTAACAACCTCCCAATAATCGACTCTTGCTATTAGAGAAGCTTATTCTGATTTATAACCAAACCGAGCCAAGTAATGCCAGATCTTCTTTACGTCTTGTTGGTCATAACCTTGCTCTGTCACGGCTAGCCCCAGTATTTTCGCATTGATCTTGCCGTTTACCGCTAACTTTTTTGCGAGTTCTATAAACGACTGGCCGCGATAATCTGGGTAGCGACTCATCTCTTCTAGGCTTAGCTCGAAGCCATTATGCCACTTTATCGGAACGCCCAATTTCATCGCGCGTTCTTCGATAATCGTCGAGCGGTAAACAGGGTCCAATACAAGGCATTCAATATCGTCTTTCAGAGAGATAACCCCATGAACATGTGCCTCGATATAATCATCAAGCAAGTCAACATCGGATGACAATGCTTTATCAACTAATGCCTGCACACGGCTAGAAACGGCGAAATCCTCTGGCTCAAAGAAGCTGTCGGGATAGCAGAACGTGGTTCGTTCCAAGATCTCCGCTTTCAGTTGGAAGTAACAGGATCCAAAACGAGGTGACGCACCTGTTTCGTAATTTCGGTAGTTCAATGCACCATACTTCGGCCTAAGCGTATTCGGAGCATCATCATACGCACCGTCAAACACTCGCTTTTCCCATAACCAACGGTCACCACCTAGGTAAGCCGTCATACCACCATTACTGGTACCTGTTTCAAATTGAGACTTCAAACAACCATCTTCAGCCATCGCTTCGAGCAAAGGTTTATTGTCAGACGTGTAACGATCGGGGTGGAAGTTGATCGTCACCGAGCAACTCGTTAAACAATCCGTACCTTGTGATTTCAATCGGATGTTTTCGATTGCTTGCTCTACTGCGTTGTCAGCCATGAAATCTCCTATTTTCGAGAAAGAATACTGCGCCGACTAAACAAATGGTACGACACAGACAATAAACTTAACCTATTAAGATATGAACACAAAGTTCAACTTAGACAAGATATGCAGACAGCGGCAAATGACCTACTGCGCCTCAGGGGATGAAGCTTCCGAGCTAACCCGAAATTCCGCTTGGCTAAGCTTCTCTTTCGCTAAAGCCTCTTGCTGCTCTATGAAGCTAAAGAAGTTGCTCTCGCTAATGAACGGGTTATTCGAACCATCAACATTTCGTTTCTCACGATTAGCAAATAGATGATTCTTATGTGGATGGTTAGACAGATTCACACTCACAACTGGCGGCTGCAAAGCGATCTCTCGGACTCTGTCCATACTCTCGAAAAACTGCTTCGCTAGCTTAGGATCTCGTGCGTTAATACTGTGTCCGCCAACGACAAATGCGCGATGTGGTATCCCCTTATCTTTCACCATAAGGTCTATCGAATAGTCCCCTTCCGTGTGACCGGGCGTAAGGTAAAACTTAAATTCCTCACCACCGACAATCAGACTACTGCTATCTTGCACAAAAAAGTCGACCTTAGGAGGCAAAAACGAATTATTACCGCTGCTTTTGTTGGCTTGAGAAATGGCTAATTCATAACCCTTCTGCGTCATCACAACTTTTGAGTCATATTCAGATTGAAGATATTGCGCTCCACCAGCATGATCAGAATGACCGTGAGTCACTAAAATGTGCGTGATGGCCTTATCTTGTAACCCAAGCTTTTCTAAATTGGTGGGGATCCACATCGAATAAGGGAAATCGAGTGTATCAATAAGAACTAATCCCTTTGTAGTCTCTACCGCATAAGATGAAACCCATCGGTCTCCAACGTAATATACGTTATCGAACATTTGGAAAGGCTCCACATAGCCGTTTTTAATCGACATTTCCGGAACATTTTCAGATGCTATTACACTGGTCGAAACCATTAAAAATAAGCCAATAAATAGCTTTTTCATTTTCCTTCCTAGACTGCTGACATTGCATAATGTTAGCTGCAACATATTAATTAAATTCACTTTTCTAACAAACGACACTGATACTCTGCGACACATTTTAGCTCTGCTGCATGTTCAGGGAATCTTTCGCGAAGAAAACACAATGCATCCGCTAGGGTTATCTGGTGCAGATTCGTCGTATACTTAAAAACTAATCGGTGGACATTGTTATAGAACTCATCTGAATTATCTGAGCTTTGACACTGCGCCAAAATAGCTTGGTCAATCTCATCGTCTGGATCTTCCAATGGGCTATTTGCCTGTCGATAGAGATTAAAAAGCATTGCGTCATATTGCTCTTTCGACAGCACTTCCTTGCAACGCAATATCCACGTAAGCGTAATGAGGTTGTGCCCAAAGAAACCAAACTGTTTTAAGCACGCTTGTAATACCTTATCGAGACCTACGACTTCACCTGCATAAATGTTTTGGTCGCCATCAGAGTTGGTTGATGTGACAAATTCAATGAAGCGGTTAAGGAATGCTGGAATTTGAGACGGCTCTAACTCACGGTAAATACGATGTAGCGCCAATAAGATAGTCACATTGTGAGATAGGTATTCGCTTGTTCGAGAAGCCTGCGAAACGTAATGCGCGAAGATGTCTTGAAAGCCCTTATTCTCATGCCACTGCATTAAAGCAACATACGCCGCTGGGTATACCCCACTTTTCAATATCCTATGAATACGAGAA
>NZ_MCYD01001147.1:18549-30484 GCF_002876325.1 Vibrio sp. 10N.261.52.A1 | reverse complement strand
TTATTATTATTTAAGCCAAGATGAGTGTAATGGTGCATATGCGAATGGTCAATCCTTTGAGCTTATTTAATAGACAGTTACATCAAACTTGATACATAAAGCGTGATCCACATTGATGTGAAAGGAGGCGACTATCAGACAAAGCACAAGTGCACATTTCATTGATAATCTGACAGTAAATTGGAACCATAAGGTGGTGTGGGTATTTGAGCAGTGCTAGACTTACGCACAAATTGAGCGGCACCAATGGCAAAACTGTCTACACTTGTCGCAATCACCAAACAAAATGAGAGCAGTATGAAGCATACAGTTGAAGTCATGATCTCTGAGCAAGAAGTTCAGGATCGAGTAAACGAACTAGGCAAGCAGATCACGGAACATTACCAAGGCAGTGAAGATTTGGTTTTAGTTGGCTTATTACGTGGATCGTTTGTCTTTATGGCGGATCTTGCTCGTGCTATTGATTTAACTCACCAAGTTGATTTCATGACCGCGTCTAGCTACGGCAACAGCATGGAAAGCTCACGTGATGTTCGTATTTTGAAAGACCTAGATGACGACATCCAAGGTAAAGACGTTCTGCTTGTTGAAGATATTATCGATACTGGTAACACACTGACTAAGGTAAAAGAGATCCTGAGCTTACGTGGTCCTAAATCTATCGAGATCTGTACGCTACTAGACAAGCCTTCACGACGTGAAGTTGAAGTGGACACTAAGTGGATTGGTTTTGAGATCCCAGATGAGTTCGTTGTTGGTGTTGGTATCGACTACGCTCAAAAATACCGTCACCTGCCATACATTGGCAAAGTTGTACCGCAAGAGTAATCACTACACTTGCCGACACAAGACATTAAAAAGCCCGCTTGATGCGGGCTTTTTGTATTTTGATAGAGATAATTAGCCTTGTTGGCTAAGAAGAGGCGTCGTTAAGATTTTGTTTAATGCTTCAATGTGGCTGCTCTCTAATGTGTCGATACTTGAGCAACGTACGCCAAGGTCTTGTAACTTGCCATCACCAATGCCATATACCACACCGTGGATCTCGACCTCTTGGCCGCGTTCCCATGCACTTTGCATAATGGTTGAGTTACCTAGGTTGTAAACCTGCTCTGCGACGTTAATCTCACAAAGCTTGTCACCCCACTGTTCACGTGGAAGCGCTTCGATCTCTTTACGATATTTTAGGTAGTTATCGCGAATGTGCAGTAACCAGTTGTTGATAAGGCCTAGTTTCGGATTATCAATTGCCGCATTAACACCGCCACAACCGTAGTGACCACAGACAATAATGTGTTTCACTTTAAGCACATCCACTGCGTACTGAACAACAGATAGACAGTTTAGGTCTGTATGAACCACTTGGTTGGCCACGTTTCGGTGAACAAACAGTTCTCCAGAATATAAGCCAGTAAGGCGCTCGGCTGGAACTCGGCTATCTGAACAACCTATCCATAGAAAACCAGGGCTTTGACCCTCTTCAAGCGTTGTAAAATACTCAGGTCTTTCAGAGCGAATTTCTTCAGACCATTTGGAATTGTTCTCAAAAAGCTGTTTTATTTCTGGCATCTTGCTTCTTACATCCCTCAATTAAGATGCTTAACTATACACAATGTTACAAATTCAATCTCGTAAAAACTGCGTCAAAATGTACTCATCTGACTTGTTCTAGTACGGAAAATCATAAACTTAGCCCACTATCAATAATCCGGTTATAAGACATGAATAATGTGATTGAATTAACACTTTCTGAACACTTGATACATTTGTTAAAGTGATAAGGTTTGTCATTTCATCATCAGGAAGGTGTGTTTTGTTTGGAAGTCGTTTTACGGATATCAATCTCAAAGGGGATATGTTTGGCGGTGTGACTACAGCCATCATCTCGTTACCTTTAGCATTGGCATTTGGTGTTGCTTCTGGCGCGGGAGCTGAAGCTGGCTTGTGGGGCGCCATTATGGTTGGTCTATTTGCAGCATTGTTTGGCGGTTCGAGTAGTTTGATTTCTGAACCTACCGGCCCGATGACGGTTATCATGACTGCCGTAATGACGAGTATGGTTGCTAAATATCCTGAAACGGGTATGGCAATGACTTTTACTGTCGTGATGATGGCCGGTGCATTCCAAATATTACTTGGCACGTTAAAGCTTGGAAAATACGTTACTTTGATGCCATATAGCGTGATCTCCGGATTTATGTCGGGTATTGGCGTTATTCTGATTATCTTGCAGTTGTCCCCATTGTTAGGACATGCAGCCCCATCTGGTGGTGTAATGGGCACGCTCTCTGCTTTGCCTGATACGCTAGCAAACTTAAAAGTGAGTGAGCTATTTCTAGGTGCGCTGACACTCGGTATTCTGTTTGGCTTCCCGGCTAAGTATCGTAAATATGTACCGGCGCAACTGGTCGCGTTAGTGGCCGTCACTCTGTTGTCCGTTATCTTCTTCGATACTGATTCTATTCGTCGTATTGGTGAAATCCCAGCAGGTTTACCTTCTCTTGTTGTCCCAACTATCAGTGCTGAACAATTCACGACTATGGTTATCGATGCCTTGGTACTTGGTACATTAGGTTGTATTGATACGCTTTTGACCGCTGTTATTGGGGACTCATTAACTCGTAAAGAGCATGACTCTGATAAAGAACTGCGTGGCCAAGGTATCGCAAATATGCTTTCCGGCTTGTTTGGTGCGTTGCCAGGTGCGGGTGCTACCATGGGTACCGTGACCAACATTCAGGTCGGCGCTCGCTCTCCACTGTCTGGTGTGATTCGAGCATTAGTATTGGCGTTAGTGGTTTTGGTCGCTGGTGGATTAACCGAGCCGATTCCTATGGCTGTGCTGGCGGGTATTGCGATGTATGTAGGCTTCAACATTCTCGATTGGAGTTTCATTCAGCGTGCGCACAAGGTCAGTTATGCGGGCATGGGCGTCATGTATGGTGTAATGCTGCTAACCGTATTTGTTGACTTGATCATCGCGGTTGGATTGGGTGTATTTATCTCGAACATTTTGATTATTGAAAGATTGAGCCGTGAGCAAGCCAGACAAGTTAAGGCGATCAGTGATGGTGATGATGAAGACGATATCCCATTGACCGACAGCGAACGTCAGTTACTGGATAATGCCAACGGCAAGGTTTTGTTCTTCTATCTATCAGGGCCGATGATCTTCAGTGTCTCAAAGGCGATTTCACGTCAGCACTCAAGTATTTCTGATTATGAAGCAATGATTTTAGACCTAACCGATGTACCTATGATTGATGTTACGGTTGGTCTTGCGCTAGAGAATGCAATCAAAGATGCGCTAGACGCTCAATGTGAGGTGTACTTGTTGTGTCCGAATGAGAATACGCGTCAACAGCTGGAGAAGTTCCACGTAATTGATTTAGTACCGGAATCGAACACATATCGCTTCCGTTATGAAGCTTTGACAGCTGCAACCAGCTACGTTGAGAGAGACGAGCACCAATTTGAATCGGTTTAATATTCTTATTAACTCTCTGTGACTGAACAATAGTTATTAATGTTGGTCATGAATTATTAATATCAGGAAATACCGCTAAGTGAATGTCTTAGCAGTATTTTTTGTCTGTGATATTCGATATAAAGCTTTATGCAGCCTTCGCTCTTTTAAGTTTTATAACGAAACCGCTAATCGATATTTGTATTCATCGTCATTCAACGATAAACTTGTTTGCAAAATGGCCGCGTACATTCTCTTGAGCTAGTTCAACTGGTTCATTTCAGGTTTCCTTCTCTTCATCCTGTCCGGCTAACTACACTATTTATAGCAAATGGCAATTATCTCTATGTATGCATTAGAAATTGAGCAATTAAGAAAAACTTATGCGGGTGGCTTCGCGGCACTTAAAGGCATCAGTTTACAGGTAGCAAAAGGTGACTTTTACGCGCTACTTGGTCCAAATGGTGCGGGCAAGTCCACCACCATTGGCGTTATCTCTTCGTTAGTAAATAAAACCTCTGGCAAGGTTAAGGTATTCGGCTACGACATTGATACCGATCTGGAGCTGGCAAAGCAAAACCTTGGCTTAGTTCCTCAAGAGTTTAACTTCAACCCGTTTGAAACGGTCGAGCAGATCGTTTTGCAGCAAGCGGGTTACTACGGTGTACCTAAAGCACTGGCAAAAGAGCGAGCGAAAAAATACCTATCTCAACTCGATTTGTGGGAAAAACGCGGCGAACGTGCGCGTAACTTGTCTGGTGGTATGAAACGCCGCTTGATGATCGCGCGTGCGCTGATGCATGAGCCTCAGCTGTTAATCCTTGATGAACCTACGGCTGGTGTTGATATTGAACTGCGCCGCTCGATGTGGGAATTCCTCAAAGAGATCAATGAGAAGCAGGGCATTACCATTATCTTGACCACGCACTACCTAGAAGAAGCGGAAATGTTGTGTCGCAACATCGGCATCATTAATCGTGGTGAGTTGATTGAGAACACCACCATGAAAGCGCTACTAGGTAAGTTGAGCGCCGAGACCTTTATTTTAGATCTTGAAGAGGGCGTGACTGAACCTAAGCTAGAAGGCGTGAATAACCAAGCCTTGGTGAATGGTTCTTTAGAGATCGAAATTGATAAGAACCTAGGTTTGAACACCATCTTTGCTCAGTTGAGTGAGCAGAATGTGAAAGTCCTCTCGATGCGTAACAAAGCTAACCGTCTAGAAGAACTGTTTGTAAGTATCGTGCGTGAGGGGAGTAAATAATATGTACAGCCTATATTGGACCGCTTTTCGCAGCTTGCTGACCAAAGAGATCAACCGTTTTACTCGTATTTGGGTGCAAACGTTGGTTCCACCTGCAATTACTATGACGCTCTATTTCATCATCTTCGGTAACCTGATTGGTGCGCGAATCGGTGAAATGAATGGCTTTAGTTACATGGAGTACATAGTGCCGGGTTTGATCATGATGTCGGTAATCACTAACTCGTACTCGAATGTGGCTTCATCATTCTTTAGTGCCAAATTCCAAAAGAACATTGAAGAACTGCTGGTTGCCCCTGTGCCAAACTACGTGATCATTGCTGGTTTCGTGATGGGTGGTGTGGTGCGCGGCCTATTGGTCGGTACTATCGTGACCTTTGTTTCTCTGTTCTTCGTTGACCTTCAGGTTGATCACTGGGGCGTGATTATTGCGACCGTTTTCCTAACATCGGTGGTATTTGCGTTAGGTGGTCTTATCAACGCGGTATTTGCACGTACGTTTGATGACATCTCAATTATCCCTACCTTTATTCTGACGCCGCTTACTTATCTTGGTGGTGTGTTCTACTCAATTAGTCTGTTGCCCGAATTTTGGCAGGGTGTGTCGAAGTTGAACCCGATTGTCTACATGGTGAATGCGTTTAGATATGGCTTCTTGGGTGTGTCTGATGTGGGTATTGTGACGTCGTTTGGCGTACTAGGTGTGTTTATCGTTGTACTGTATGGCATTGCACATTACCTAGTGACTAAGGGTATTGGCTTACGCAGCTAACTCCGACGTCCCTGAATTGCAGATAAAGAAAAAGGTCGATATCACATCGACCTTTTTTATGTTCTGCGTTTGTGCTTTTGCTTTGCATTAAGAGCTTGTTTACGCAAAGAGAAGAAAGCGATTACTCAGCAGTTTCTTCTTTCACTTCTTCTTTGGTTTCCGCTACCAAGTCGAGAACTTGGTTGTCGATAAGACGCGTCTTACCTAAGAAAGCCGACATAAGAATCACAGCTTGAGTCGATTCTGAAGTGATGGCTTGCAGAGTTTTAGCATCACAGATGAAAATTTCATCTGGTTGCAGATCTGCTGCGCGAAGCTGGTCTGTCGCATCTTCAATCACTGATGCGTAGTCATCACGTCCACCACGAATTGCGCTGCTGATCCAACGCATAGTGCGCGCTAGAACCGGTGCACGTTGGCGCTCATCAATAGTCAGATTGCTATTGCGAGAGCTCATTGCTAAACCGTCCATTTCACGAACCGTTGCAACGCCTACAATTTCAATGTCTAACGCTAAGTCAGTTGTCATTTGGCGAATGACAGCAAGTTGCTGGAAGTCTTTCTCGCCGAAGCATGCAAAATCTGGCTGAACGATGTTAAACAGCTTAGTGACAATCGTCGCTACGCCACGGAAATGACCTGGACGAGACGCACCTTCCAACATGTGAGATAACCCTGGTACTTCAACAAACGTCTGTTTGTCTAGGCCATCTGGATACATCACTTCTGGTGTCGGTGTAAATACCAGTTCAACGCCTTCGCCCGTTAGTTTGCTTAGATCCGCTTCTAACGTGCGAGGGTAGTTGTTCAGGTCATCGGCACGATCAAATTGCATCGGGTTAACAAAGATGCTTACCACGACGATGTCTGCTAGTTCACGAGCCTTCTTTACCAGAGTAAGGTGGCCTTCATGCAGGTTTCCCATCGTCGGAACAAAAGCAACCGTACGTCCATCACGCTTAAACTGTTTAATCTGCTCACGAAGAGCCGCTATTTCAGCAAAAGTTTGCATACTTACTCCTAAGCGATTGTATGAGCATCATCAGGGAAGCGTGCGCTCTCTACTTCTTCTTTGTATAGAGCTACTGCTTTGCGCATGTCACCTGTTTCTGCTAGGAAATTCTTAGAGAACTTCGGCATGTAGTTCGCAGAAATACCGAACATGTCATGCATAACCAAGATCTGACCGTCCGTAACATTACCTGCACCAATACCAATAACTGGCACGTGACAAGCTTCTGTAATTCGTTTTGCCAATGAAGCAGGTACACATTCAAGTAGAACGATTTGAGCACCTGCGTTTTGCAGTGCTAGTGCGTCAGCAACCATTTTATCTGCTTGGTCGTCATCGCGACCTTGAACCTTGTAACCACCAAAGATGTTCACAGATTGCGGCGTTAAGCCTAAGTGTGCACATACTGGTACTGCGCGTTCTGTTAGCATCTTCACAGTATCAACCAACCAGCTTCCGCCTTCGATTTTTACCATGTTCGCGCCAGCACGCATCAAGGTAGCTGCGCTCTCACAAGCTTGCTCTGGAGTCGCGTAGCTCATGAAAGGCATGTCAGCCATAAGAAGACAGTTAGGGCTACCAGCACGCACAGAGCGAGTGTGGTAGGCGATGTCTTCAACGCTTACTGGTAATGTGTCGTTATGGCCTTGTAGAACCATACCCAGTGAGTCACCGACAAGCAGAACTGGCATCTCTTGGCTTTCGAATAATTGAGCAAAGCTCGCATCGTAAGCTGTTGACGTCGCGAATTTACGGCCTTCACGTTTACACTTGATCAGGTCGTTAATGGTTACTTTTTTCATTGGTTTTCCTTAATGCGCCTGGCTATTGCTGCCAAACATTGAGCCCGTTTTTATCTACAATTTTCAGTAGTTCTGTCAGCTCAGTCCCATCAGGGAGTTGTAAACTTGGTGCGATTTCAGCAAGCGGGTAGAGTACAAACTCTCGTTCTTTCATTCCGTAATGAGGAACGGTTAAGCGCTCTGAATCGATCACCTCATTGCCGTACAACACGATGTCGAGATCCAAGGTTCTTGGTCCCCAGCGTTCGTCTTTACGGACACGCCCTTGTTCTAACTCGATTTTTTGAGTGCAATCAAGCAGTTCAATAGGCGTTAATTCGGTTTTAATCGCGACTACCGCATTGATGTAGTCCGGCTGATTTTGCGGTCCCATTGGAGTGCTACTATATAGCTGAGAGGTCGCAATAAACGTTGATCGCGGTAGGCTTTTTAGCGTTTCGATAGCCAAGTTTGCTTGGCTAACTGGGTCGGCAAGGTTGCTGCCGACCGCAATATAAGCAGTTATCATTCGGCTTGCTTACTCTTTTTGTTTCGGTAAGTCTTACGGCGACGATGACCTGACTTTGATGGTGCTGCTACGTCGTTAGCCATTGCTTGACGCATGTTGCGACCAGCTGTCTGATAACGCTCCCACCATTTAGCTAACTCTTTTGTCTCGCCACCTTCAATCTCGCCACGCATCTCTAAGAAGTCGTAACCAGCGCGGAACTTGTTGAGCTCCATTAGGCGAACGGCACGTTTACCGTTGCGGCGAGGTAGTCGCAGTTGCAGTTGCCAAACTTCACGAATGGTTGCTGTGTGGCGACGAGGGATAGCAATGGATTTTACTTGCTGATCAAGAATGATGTTACTTGCTTCCATGATCGCGTCGTAGTGTGCCATGCCTTGTTCAGAGACAAGCTTGTCTGCCAGTTTGTTCATTGGGTACCAAAGAATTGCGGCAAACATGAACGCTGGGTTTACTCGCTTACCATCTTCGATACGAAGGTCGGTAGAGTCGAGTACCAAATCAAGCATCTGTTCAGTCGGTGAGTCGTAATCTTCAGTGAAGTACTCAGCTACTGCTGGGAACATTTGCTGGAATAGGTTGTATTCACGCATCAGGTGGTAGGTCTCTAAACCGTAGCCTGATTGAAGCAGTTTTAGAGATTCTTCGTAAAGACGTGCTGCTGGGATGTCTTTTAGAAGGTGCGCCAAACCTTCAATTGGGTCGGCGGTGTCTTCTTCAATGTCAAAGTCCAGCTTCGCTGAGAAACGCATTGCACGCAGCATACGTACAGGGTCTTCACGGTAGCGTGTCTCTGGATCGCCAATTAGGCGGATCAGCTTGTCTTCTAAATCTTCTACACCACCTGCGTAATCGTGGATGCTGTAGTCTGCAATGTTGTAGTACATCGCATTAATAGTGAAATCGCGACGCTCTGCATCTTCATCAACACTGCCGTACACGTTGTCGCGTAATAGCATGCCTTCTTTCGATTGTGCAGATACGTTTTTAGATGGCTCTTGATGGTGACCTCGGAAAGTTGCCACCTCAATGATGTCACGACCAAACATGATGTGTGCCAAGCGGAAACGACGGCCGATTAGGCGGCAGTTTCGGAAGAGGTTCTTGATCTGCTCTGGCGTAGCGTTGGTCGCAATATCGAAATCTTTTGGTTGAGAGCCAAGTAAGATATCACGGACACCACCACCGACTAAAAATGCGTCAAAACCCGCACCATTCAGGCGATATAGTACTTTTAGTGCGTTATCGCTGATCTGCTTACGTGAAATATTGTGCTCTTGGCGAGTATAAATATTCAGTGCTAGTTCGTGGAATCCGCGTTGTTCGCTTGGGGTATTGTCGTTTGTATTCATTAGTTTAGAACAAAGTAGGTATCGCCAACTTTGTTTTTCTCTTAGTCCAAAGTGGTAGTGCAGAGTTTAATTGCGGCTAATAATAGCTTAGCGCGAGCCATTTGAGAACATCGTCTGCTTAACCACAGGGGTTGGTTATGGCATTTTTGTGTTTCGTTTTTACTATTTGCCGTTAGTTTTGAGCTAATTGCAGTGTTGTTTTTGTAAACTATCAGGTAATTGAGCAACGTTCCATTGCTGGCAGCCCCATGCCAATATCTCATCGATTGAAGCCTCACAAACAGCTTTAGGAACCTCAAAGCCTAAGAACTGCATGGCATTGAGCAGTGTTGGTTTAGGGTTATCGAGGTCAATAGCGGTAGCGTGGTTTTGCTTTGATAGTTTATTGCCAGACGCATCGGTCGCTAACGGCAAGTGCAAGTAGCTCACTGTGTTTTGTTTCAGTGTCTTATAAAGACTTATTTGGCGGCCCGTAGGTTCGATGAGATCAGCGCCTCTCACCACTTCCGTTACGCCTTGCTCGATATCATCAAGTACCACGGCCAAGTTATAAGCAAACAAGCCATCGCGGCGTTTGATGATGAAATCCTCTTCAGCCAATGCTTTAGGGATTTGAATGGTGCCATGGCGAACATCGTCGAATGACTCGACGGGGAAATCCATACATAAACGCACGGCTTGCTCGCCCGTATCAATTAACCCCGCCTGTCGACAATGGCCATTATAGAAACCACCCAAGGCTTTTATCTGTTTGCGCGTGCATTGGCAGTAGTAGGCTTGGTTGTCAGCCACCCATTGATCAATTTGCGCTTGGTATAGGTCGTGACGTTGGCTCTGATAAACGACTTTTCCATCCCAAAATAGGTGGTAAGCCTCAAGCGTCTTAAGAATCAGGTCTGCAGCGCCAGCCATCTCTCTTGGCGGATCTAGGTCTTCCATACGGACTAACCATTGTCCCTGATGAGATTTTGCTTGGAAGTAGCTGCCAAGAGCAGCAACCAGTGAGCCAAAATGAAGAGGACCTGACGGTGATGGTGCAAAGCGCCCGATATAATTCATATGTGAACAACCTAATCTAGAGGGTACCGCAGTAGCCGATTCTTAAGACGTTTAATGTGTTTATTGCATGCAGTGAGTATTGTTGCTGCTTAGTACTCGTTTTAACACTGCTCATTGCTATCTAAGGCATCTCGCTTAGGCAGCAAACAAAAAAGGGAGCCAAAGCTCCCTTTCTTTACATCCGCAAGTATTAACCTTGCATTTGTTTCTCTTTGATCTCTGCAAGTGTTTTACAGTCAATACAAAGGTCAGCAGTTGGACGAGCTTCAAGGCGACGAATGCCAATCTCGATACCGCAAGAATCACAGAAGCCGAAATCATCTTCTTCGATCTTGTCTAGTGTCTTCTCAATTTTCTTGATTAGACGACGCTCACGGTCACGGTTACGTAGCTCTAGGCTGAATTCTTCTTCTTGAGAAGCACGGTCAACTGGGTCTGGGAAATTCGCTGCTTCGTCCTGCATGTGGTGCACAGTACGATCAACTTCTTCCCTGAGCTGGTTGCGCCAAGCTGCTAAAATTTTTGTAAAATGTTCCGTTTGCTCAGGTGACATGTATTCTTCACCTGGCTTTTCTTGGTACGGTTCAACACCTGCGATGGCTAGGATGCCTAGCGCTTTTTTCTTAGATTCTGGCATACAGCATCTCCTATTTACACCTAGTCAACTGCAAAGCAGCTAATTTTAAGGCGGGTATCTATAGCAGAAAGAACGAATGGTGGCAAATACTCTTATTCAAACTTGCAATCAATGTGATTTGTTCAACATCTTTGTTCAGTTATTGATAAATTCAACAGATTGTTTTAGTTGTATTTGAGTACTGCTGAGCTCTGCTTTGTAGCAAAGCACTTCAACTCCAGCGTCTTGTGCTTGTTTTAGTAATAACGAATATTTGGCGTCTATATGGTGTGCCGCAGACACTTTTTCAATACCTGAATGTAAAACAGTGAATAAAAGTACGGCTCTATTTCCAGATTCGACCATTTCTGTGAGTTCACGCAGATGTTTTTGGCCTCTGGTTGTCACCGCATCAGGGAAAAAACCTTGCCCCTCAGTAGAGGTCTCTTGCTTAGTTGGCTTTTGTTGCTCGTCGAGTAAGGTGACGCTTTTTACTTCGATATAGCAAGGCGGCTTTTCGTTATCTTCAAGCAGAATGTCAATTCGACTATTCTCGCTACCATACTTCACTTCGGTTCGTAACGCGTTATAACCTAAGAGTTCAACTATAGTCTTATTTTCAATTGCTTCCACTGCTAGCTGGTTTGCTCGCGCAGTATTTACACAAATCCGGTGACCTTTGTCCGTTTCTGAGATCTCCCAGCTGTTTGGGTACTTTCTTTTTGCATTATCGGAGGTTGAATACCACACAGTGTTACCCGGAGTCGCGCATCCTGTCATCGCTCCAGTGTTGGCACAGTGAATAGTACGCTCGCTGCCGTCGGGAAGTTTGATGTCAGTGAGGAAACGTTTGTAGCGTTTGATAAGAGTCGCTGACTCTAATGGTGGATTGAACTGCATATTACTTATTTAGACGGGTAGGTTTTTATGTACAATGTTGCCAACATTACACCACAAGGTTCTCCCATTGCCACAACTGCCCATAGAAGCTGTGATGCCAGATCTGCTCGCTGGCGTAGAAACACACACTCAACTAATTCTTAAAGCGGCTCCCGGTGCGGGTAAGTCAACATTCTTCCCTTT
>NZ_MCYD01001147.1:0-17875 GCF_002876325.1 Vibrio sp. 10N.261.52.A1 | reverse complement strand
GTTAAGACCAAAGCCGTTCAAGGCAAAATTATCATGCTTGAACCAAGGCGGTTGGCTGCAAGAAATATTGCGGCTTACTTGGCGAGTCAATTGGGAGAGAAGGTGGGGGAGAGCATCGGTTTTAGAGTTCGTGGCGAATCTAAAACCAGCAGAGCAACTCGCTTAGAGATCGTTACCGAAGGTATCATGACCAGAATGATCCAAACTGACCCTGAACTGACTGGGGTCGATATGGTGATCTTCGATGAATTCCATGAGCGCAGCATTCATGCAGATACGGCACTGGCGTTTAGCTTGGAGATCCAAGAAGCGCTGCGTGATGATCTGAAAGTGATAGTGATGTCGGCCACCTTAGATCAGCAAGCTCTGCAATCCTTGTTGCCAGAGGCTAAGTATGTTGAGTCGCAAGGTCGCACTTTTCCGGTTGAATTCCGTTACCAGCCTCTGGGTACTAATGATTACTTGGCGCCTAAAATGGCTAACGTGATTCGTTCTCTGATGGAGAAGGAGTCGGGGTCACTATTGGCGTTCCTACCAGGAGTGTCTGCAATAAAGCAGGTAGAAGCTCAATTAGAGAACTTAGTCAGTGACATTGATGTGTGCCCTCTGTACGGGCAGCTTAACTTTTCTCAGCAACAGAAGGCGATTGCACCATCGGAGAAAGGACGCCGCAAAGTGGTATTGGCTACCAATATCGCTGAAACCTCTTTGACTATCGAAGGTATTCGATTAGTGGTGGACTCAGGGCTTGAAAGAGTCGCTAAGTTTGATTTGAAAACTGGTATCACTAAGCTCGAGCAAGTCAAAATCTCACAATCTTCCGCTGAGCAGCGCGCGGGTCGTGCTGGGCGAATTGAAGAAGGGCTGTGTGTTCGTTTGTACAGCGAAACGCAGTTAATGCAGCAACCTGCTGTACCTGAACCGGAAATTCTCCATTCAGACCTCTCCTCGCTGGTGGCAGAGTTGACCCAGTGGGGCGCTGCAAATGCGGATGAACTGCAATGGCTTGATATTCCGCCACGTGCCTCTATAGAGCAAGCTAGACAATTGTTGCAAAGCCTTGAGCTATTAGACACCCATGGTCAGTTTACTTCGTTAGGTAAGCAAGCGCAGCGATTAGGTATTGAGCCGCGTATCGCCAGTATGCTGATCAAAGCGCAGCAGGGCAGCCAAGCCATGTTGAATGTTGCTATTGTTGCCGCTGCGTTGTTGGAAGAGCCAGAGCGCAATGTCTCGGATATTCAGCATTCGCTACATAGGCTAAAGCAGAGAAAGCACATGAAAAATAGCGTTGTGATGCAGCGAGCGAAAAACCTCGCTAGCAAACTGAATCATCACTTAGATTTGTCACAACTTGACGAATCATTGCTACCATTGGTGCTTTGTTTTGCATTCCCAGACCGAATTGCTCAAGCAAGAAGTGCCAATAGTAATGCTTTTCTGTTAGCGAACGGTCACGGTGCAGAGGTGCGTGATGATGATCCATTGGCAAACAATGATTATATCGTGGTGATTGATTTGATGCGTAGCACCGGGCGTGCTAGTCAGATCTTCTTAGCGACCCCCGTTGATATTACACAGTTAGAAGACGCGTTTCCTAAGCTTTTTGTTTGTTCCGATTATGCCGACTGGGATGAAAAACGTGGCAAATTAGTTGCCGAGCAGCGAGTTGCTTTGGGTAAGCTTGTTATCAGCACTAAGGCTTTACCTGAGCCGGACGCAAGTCAGATTAGCCAAGCGCTGTTGAATTACATCTCTCGATGTGGGCTGGACCGTTTACATTGGACGCCAGCGGCGAAGCAACTTGTTGAACGCGTGCGTTGCGCTCAGCTTTGGATGCCAGACCATGATTGGCCTGCGATGGATGACGCGAGCCTAGTAGAACATCTTGATACTTGGTTATCGCCGTATTTGAACGGCGTTAAATCTGCGAAAGGGCTGGCAAACGTTTCGATTGAGCAGGCACTGTCGGCGTATCTCGGTTGGCCTCTGAATCAAGAGATTGACCAGTGGCTGCCAACACATTATGTGATGCCGACAGGCAGTAAAAAAGCGATCCGATACCAGTATCAATCTGAACCCGTGATCTCGGTTCGAATGCAAGAGGTCTTTGGTGAACAAGACTCACCATTGATAGCCCAAGGGCGTAAAAAGGTTGTGCTTGAATTACTTTCTCCTGCACAGCGCCCATTACAAATTACTCAGGATTTAGCTGGCTTTTGGGCTGGCGCGTACAAAGAAGTGCAAAAAGAGATGAAAGGTCGTTACCCAAAACACCCTTGGCCTGATGACCCTGCTAACCATGTTGCAACCACTAAAACCAAACGACAGTTGAACCGATGATGACCAAAATGTTAACGCCAAAAAAGGCACCACCTAAAAAAGCGCCAGCAAAGAAGTCACCAGCGACCAAAGCGAAACCAAGAAAGCCGAGAGCGACGGCCAAGAAAGGCAAATCAAAAGCGAAAAAGGCGGGTAACAGAGGTTGGTTAAAGATCCTGTGGGGCATCGCGTGGAAAGCGGGCCTAGCACTGGCTGCATTGCTATTGTTTGTTGGTATCTATCTTGACTCTGTGGTGAAGCAGCGCTTTGAAGGCCAGCTGTTTGATTTACCAACGGTTGTTTATGCGCGTGTGTTGGATTTATCTCCAGGTACTCAGGTCAGCCTTGTTCAGGTGAAGAATGAATTGGATGTGCTGAATTATCGTAAGGTGAGCTCCCCTCGTCATCCTGGTGAGTATTCATCTTCATCAACTAAAATTGAGATGATTCGTCGTCCGTTCGAGTTTGTCGATGGGCCGGAAGCTGATCGTCACGTGATGCTGCACTTCAATGGTAATGAGTTAACTCGTATTCAGTCGCTAGAGAAGAAAGGCGACATGGGGTATTTGCGTGTCGAACCTAAGATGTTGGGCATGCTTGAGAAAAGTAACGATGAACAACGTCTGTTCTTAAAACGTAACCAATTTCCAGAGGTGATGGTTGATGCCTTGCTCGCGACGGAAGATAGAAACTTCTATCAGCACGATGGTGTTTCACCTCTAGCGATTGCTCGTGCGATGGTGGTTAACGTCAAGGCTGGGCGCACTGTACAAGGTGGTAGTACGCTGACACAGCAGCTCGCGAAAAACCTGTTCCTATCTAGTGAACGTACGCTTTGGCGTAAGATTCGTGAGGCTTATATCGCGCTTATCTTGGATCATCGCTACAGCAAAGACCGTATTTTAGAGGCTTACTTAAACGAGGTTTATCTTGGTCAAAATGGCGGTGAAGCGATTCACGGCTTTGGTTTGGCTTCGCGCTTGTACTTCGGCCAACCGATTCAAGAACTGCGTATTGATCAGTTAGCCTTGCTGGTGGGCATGGTGAAAGGACCATCGTATTACAACCCGGTTCGCTACCCTGAGCGCGCTAAAACTCGACGCGATCTGGTTCTGCGTTTGTTGATGCAACAAGATATTTTGACCCCAAGACAATATGAAGAAGCAGCAAGCCGTGATTTGGATATCCAAGACAATCCGCGCATTGCCAGCCGTCAGCCTGCTTATTTCCAACAGGTCAATATCGAGCTGAAAAAGTATGTTGGTGATAGGTTCCAAGCTAAGAAAGGGATACGTGTCTTCACCTCTTTGGATCCGGTTTCGCAAGACAAGCTAGAGAAGTCGATTGCTCGCAAGGTGCCTGAACTATCGAAAACGGCAGGTGATAAATTAGAGGCAGCAGCGATCGCGGTAGATAGAAACACTGGTGAAATCCGTGCAATGGTCGGTGGTAAGCGTACTGGTTATGACGGCTTTAACCGTGCCTTGAATGCAAGCCGTCCTATCGGTTCTTTGGTGAAACCGGCGGTTTATTTAACCGCACTTGAGCAGCCAGAAAAGTACACGCTTGCGACGACTTTGATGGATACACCACTCAGCTTGAAAGGCAGTAAGGGCAGCGTATGGAGCCCGAGAAACTTCGACCGTAAGTTCCGCGGAGAAGTGCCTTTATATGTGGCACTGTCTAAGTCTTATAACGTACCAACTGTGCGTCTAGGGATGCAGTTAGGCATTGATAAGGTCTCCGATACCATAGGTAAACTGGGTGTCGATAAAAATGAAATTCGCCCAGTACCATCGATGTTTTTGGGGGCGTTCTCTCTGACACCATTCCAAGTGTCTCAGATGTTCCAGACGATCACTAACTCTGGCCGTATCGCACCTTTGTCTGCGCTCCGCTCAGTGGTTGATAGTGACGGTGAGGTTTTATACCAATCAATCCCTCGAGTATCGCAGCGCGTTGATCAGCAAGCCGCTTGGCTAACCACTTACGCAATGAAACGTGGTGTATCGGAAGGGACGGGGCGATTCCTACAGAACCAGTTTGCATGGGCAGGGCTGGCCGGTAAAACAGGTACCAGTAATGACAGCCGCGATAGTTGGTTTGTGGGTGTTGATGGGCGCGAAGTAACAACCATCTGGCTTGGACGTGATGACAATAAACCGACAAAGCTTACTGGTTCTAGTGGTGCATTGCGTGTCTACGCTGATTACTTGAAGCAGAGAACGCCTGAGCAGCTACTACTGCCATGGCCAACCGGAATCGCAACCGCGAGCTTCACTCGTACGTCTGACGGTGCGTTGGAGTTTGACTGTGATGGCGCAGTTAAATTGCCGGTTTGGGATGAAAATGGAAACATTAAAAAGAGCTGTGAAAGTCAACCAAAACAGTGGCTAAAGAAGCTTTTTCAATGGTAAAGTCATAACAGAAAACAATGACAAGGACAGTTTAAATAATGATTTCTCGTTGGTTAGTGAGCAGCTTAGGTATGGTCGGTACTGTGATCAGTTTTCAACTGTTCGCAGCGACTGCGGCACAGGTTGATTCATCCGAGCATGTGGAACTTGAACAAGCTCATAAGAGGCCAACGGTTGCTGTTGTTTTAGCGGGCGGCGGTGCAAAAGGTGCTGCCCATATTGGCGTACTTAAAGCGCTCGAAGAGATGCAAATCCCGGTTGATTACATTACCGGTACCAGTATGGGGTCATACGTTGGTGGTCTTTATGCCACAGGGATGAGCGCCGACGAGATTGAAAGCTTTATCTATACGGTGGATTGGAATCGCGGTTACCGTGATCGTGTAAACCGTAGCGATCGTCGTGTACGAGATAAAGAGTATGAAGACCGCTACCAACTGAATACCGATCTTGGTTTAGGTTGGGGAGAAATCAAAGCCAGAAAAGGCGTGGTACAAGGTCAGAATATGCTGCGTATTCTGCGTGAAACCACAGGTAACCTGTCACCACTCGACTCTTTCGATCATCTTGCTATCCCTTATCGCTCAGTGGCAACCGACATAATTGAACTTGAAGAAGTCGTGATTGACCATGGTCACCTTGTCGATGCCATGATGGCAAGTATGTCGGTACCTGGTGCTCTTCCGCCTTATGAAGTTGATGGGCGAATGCTAGTTGACGGTGGCGTAACCAACAATATGCCTGTTGATGTCGCAAGAGCGATGGGCGCAGATATCATCATTGCGGTTGATATCAGTACCAACTACAAAGGCAAAGAAGATTTTACGACCTTTTTAGCCGCAGCCGACCAGCTCTCCAATTATCTTGTCCAGCGTAGTACTCAGGAACAAGCTGAAACACTTACAGACAATGATGTATTCCTCCAACCTGATGTTGGAGAAATGGAAACCACTGAATTCGATAAAATGCCATCAGCTTACGAAGCCGGTTACGAGTCTGCTAAGGAGCACTCTGCTGAACTTTCTAAGTTGTCACTCTCGAATGCTGATTACCAACACTATATCGAAGACAAACAAAAAGCTCGCAGGCAGCTGAAGCATGGTGATAAAACCGTGGTAGATAAAGTGGTCATTAATAACAATACCCACTACTCAGATAAGCTGCTCGAAAACCGTTTGAACCTTCATTCAGGCAAGGTTCTCAAAACCAGCGAAATCGAGGCAAAGGTGCAAGACCTTTATGCGTTGGATCGCTTTGAGTTGGTGACTTATGAGTTCGAAAACGTTGATGGTGAAGATCAACTTACGGTGAATGTGGATGAAAAGTCTTGGGGGCCTAATTACCTCAACTTTCGATTCTTCCTTGAAGACGATTTCTCTACCGAGAGTCAATATTCACTCGGTGTTTCAGCGAACTTCACCGACATCAACTCGCATGGTGCTGAGTTGAGAACCAATATTGAAATGGGTACGGATAAGCGAATTGAAGCGGAACTTTACTCACCGTTCTTCTCAAGCCAGAAGTTATTTACCTCTGCTTCGATTGTTTACAGTAAAGAGAATCGAAACCTACCCGCAGGAATTGATGAGATTGAGGAGCCTACGTTAGACGTAACTCAAGATTATGTTCCGATGTCATACAGCGAATACATAGGTGAATTGGCGTTAGGTTATCAACCTACTTTGTGGCAAGAACTTAAGTTTGGTGTTCGCTATACCGATGGTGATGTAGAAGTGGCCTCGTTACCTTCACTGGGTGGTGGTAGTTACAATCGCGTAGGCGGTTTCATCAGTTATCGACTGGATACCTTAGACAACTTCAGTTTGCCAACCGAAGGTTACTTCGTTGATTTAGAGTACCTTGTCTCTCATGATGACTTTGAGAATAACAGTTCGATTGGAGATGAGGAGTTGGCCTCTGGAAGTGATACAGTCTATGAGTTTTCCGCCAATCTAATGGCTGCAAAAAGCTATGAAAAGCATACTTTAGTCGGAAAAGTCGATTACGGTATTGTTGAGAGCAAGAACTCAGTTTTTCCTATCGATCCGAAAGAGCTAGGCGGCTTCTTGAACCTATCTGGTATCCCGAGAAACAGCTTGATCGGTCAGAACTTAGCGTACACCAGTCTGATCTATCGCTATAAGTGGTTTGATAATGACTTCGGTCTCTTTGAGTCGCCGTTCTATATAGGCGCATCCATCGAACATGGTGGCGTTTGGTCGAACAATGAATTGAAGCTTAATGAAGCGCCGATGTACACCGCGGGCTCGGTTTTCGCGGGTGTTGATTCCCCAATTGGGCCAATCATCTTGGCTTATGGACGCACGGAAGATAACTTCGATTCGGTTTACTTGATTGTTGGTACGTCTTACAAATAATCATGCGTAGAGTCGTCATTTTAGTGCGTAAATAGGCAAAAATAGTGGGACTTTCGTCTTAACTTGCTATGTTGGTCAAAATGATAAGATTTTAATTTAACGTTAAATTTGCTATTCTACCGCCCACAGTTTGGCCTCTATGACGCCGCTCATCAATACAAATTGAATGACAAAAATGGCAATGGAGAGCCAAGTTTCCAAGGATGTTCACTTCTTTATTTTACTAACAATTATGAAGGTGAGAAGTGAACCGCAATGAGAGGAAAAAAGTCGTGCTTGAAGCCTACCGTAAACACGTCGAAGAACGTGCTGCCGAAGGAGTTGTTCCAAAACCACTAGATGCTGAGCAGGTAGCTGGCCTAGTTGAACTTCTGAAGAACCCACCTCAAGGTGAAGAAGAGTTTATTCTTGACCTACTAGAAAACCGCATTCCACCAGGCGTAGATGAAGCTGCCTATGTAAAAGCGGGCTTCCTAACGGCTATCACTAAAGGTGAAGTAGCATCTCCACTAGTAAGCAAAGCAAAAGCTGCAGAATTGCTTGGTACTATGCAAGGTGGTTACAACATCGAATCTCTAGTATCTCTACTTGATGATGCTGAGCTTGCTCCAATCGCTGTGAAAGCACTATCTCACACTCTTCTGATGTTTGATGCGTTCTACGACGTAGAAGAGAAAGCAAAAGCTGGTAACGAATCAGCGCAACAAGTCCTTCAATCTTGGGCTGATGCAGAATGGTTCACAGCGAAAGATAAAGTCGCTGAAAAGATCACTGTAAAAGTATTCAAAGTCACTGGTGAAACGAACACCGATGACCTATCTCCAGCACCTGATGCATGGTCTCGTCCAGATATTCCAGTACACGCAAAAGCGATGCTGAAGATGGAACGTGATGGCATCAACCCAGATCAACCAGGTACGGTTGGCCCAATCGCTCAAATCGAAGAACTGCAAAAAGACGGCATTCAGCTTGCTTACGTAGGTGATGTTGTTGGTACAGGTTCTTCTCGTAAGTCTGCGACGAACTCAGTACTTTGGTTCATGGGTGAAGATATCCCGTTCGTACCAAACAAGCGCACTGGCGGTGTTTGTCTTGGTGGTAAAATTGCTCCAATCTTCTACAACACGATGGAAGATTCAGGCGCACTTCCGATTGAATTAGACGTTCAAAACATGAACATGGGCGATGTTATCGATATTTTCCCATATGAAGGTGTTGTACGTAAAAACGGTGAAGAGATCTCTAGCTTCGAACTAAGCAAAGTATTGCTGGATGAAGTTCGTGCTGGTGGTCGTATCCCACTTATCATCGGTCGTGGTTTAACAGGTCGTGCTCGTGCTTCTCTTGGTCTAGAAGAAACAGACCTATTTGCTAAGCCTGTTGATCCATCTACATCTGATAAAGGCTATACACTAGCTCAGAAGATGGTTGGTAAAGCATGTGGTGTTGAAGGCGTTCGCGCGGGTCAATACTGTGAGCCTAAGATGACGACAGTAGGTTCTCAAGATACTACTGGTCCTATGACGCGTGATGAGCTTAAAGACCTTGCTTGTCTTGGCTTCTCTGCTGACCTAGTGATGCAGTCTTTCTGTCACACATCGGCATACCCGAAACCAGTTGATGTTAATACGCACCATACGCTACCTGATTTCATCATGAACCGTGCCGGTGTTTCACTACGTCCTGGTGATGGTGTTATCCACTCATGGCTAAACCGTATGCTTCTTCCTGATACTGTAGGTACAGGTGGTGACTCGCATACTCGTTTCCCTCTAGGGATCTCATTCCCTGCGGGTTCTGGTCTAGTTGCATTCGCGGCAGCAACAGGTGTTATGCCTCTTGATATGCCTGAATCTATCTTGGTTCGCTTTAAAGGTGAAATGCAGCCAGGTATCACGCTACGTGACCTAGTACATGCAATCCCTCTATACGGCATCAAGCAAGGTCTACTAACCGTAGAGAAAGCAGGTAAGATCAACGAATTCTCTGGTCGAGTGCTAGAAATCGAAGGTGTTGAGCACCTATCTGTTGAGCAAGCGTTCGAACTTTCTGACGCTTCAGCTGAACGTTCAGCGGCAGGTTGTACCGTTAAGCTGTCTCAAGAGTCTATCGAAGAGTACCTGAACTCAAACATCGTTATGCTTAAGTGGATGATCGCTGAAGGCTACGGTGATGTACGTACTATCGAACGTCGTATTACGGCAATGGAAGAGTGGCTAGCGAACCCTGAGTTGCTGTCTGCCGATTCAGATGCTGAATACGCTCACGTTATCGAAATCGACCTTGCTGACATCGATCAGCCAATCCTATGTGCACCAAACGATCCAGATGATGCTCGTCTTCTTTCTGATGTTCAAGGCACAGAGATCCAAGAAGTGTTCATCGGTTCTTGTATGACCAACATTGGTCACTTCCGTGCTGCAGGTAAGATGCTTGAAGAGTTCAACGGCTCGCTAAGCACTCGTCTATGGGTGGCTCCGCCAACTAAGATGGATAAAGACCAGCTAACAGAAGAAGGCTACTACGGTATCTTCGGTCGTGCCGGGGTTCGTATCGAAACTCCGGGTTGTTCTCTATGTATGGGTAACCAAGCACGTGTTGCAGACAAGTCGACAGTAATGTCTACGTCTACTCGTAACTTCCCGAACCGTTTGGGTACAGGTGCTAACGTTTACCTAGCATCTGCTGAACTTTCTGCGGTTGGTGCGATTCTTGGTCGTATTCCAACTAAAGAAGAGTACCTAGAGTACGCGGATAAGATCAATGCAACGGCTGCAGATACATACCGTTACCTGAACTTCCATAAAATGGGTCAGTACACGGAAAAAGCCGATACAGTTATTTTCCAAGAACCAGCATAATCGCTGATTGACTAAGTAACTAATTAAACGCCTTCTATTCGTAGAAGGCGTTTTTTTATGTCTGAATACTGGGCTACGAGTGACTCGATCTATTGATCACTTCACTATATACTCTCGCCTCATTTTTAACCCTGTCTGCAGTTACTGCGTGGAGCCACTATGGAATTCGAATTTACAAGAAACACTCTGATGGGTGAGTACTACGTGAAATGCAGCATGGGACATGAAATCGTTGGCCGCTGGTTACAAGAAGAGATCGGTAAAGATAAGCAGAAATTAGATCATGTGATGGCGCTTATCGAGCAATCACGACAGGATCTGAGCAACGAAGTGACGTTACTTGGTAAAGAGATCAGTCTAGCGATCAATGAAGATGAAGTAACGATTCAAGAAAACGTGTTAGGTCATGAGCAAGAAATGGAAGAGGGCAGTGAGTTCGACTTTTACAACTGCGAGAGCCAAGCAAGCTGTGGAATTGACGACTTCGAGTTGCTAATCGAGCGCTGGGTTGAGTTTCTAGGGTACTAGCCGTTGTTATAACAGTGCTTAAGACTCCGTTGCCCAAAACTGGAGCAATAATAGAGTTACGCATTAAGATAGTGAAAAGGTCGCACCAAATTGGTGCGGCCTTTTTTTTATTAGTGCTTAATTATCTTCATCTTATTAAAAATCAACAAGTTAACTTTTTGGCACACAACTTGGATTGTAATAAGAGAATTAACGGAATTAGTGAAGAATTTAAGGAACGAATATGAAACTAATAAATGCCATTGTTAAGCCATTCAAATTAGATGACGTACGTGAAGCGCTGTCTGATGTGGGTATTGAAGGTATGACGGTCTCTGAAGTGAAAGGCTTTGGTCGTCAGAAAGGACACACTGAATTATACCGTGGTGCGGAATACCAAGTCGACTTCCTTCCAAAGGTGAAGCTAGAGATTGCTACTCAAGCTGAAAACGTTGACCGAGTTGTTGAAGCGATCAGCCAAGCGGCACACACAGGCAAAATCGGTGACGGTAAGATTTTTGTGTATGACCTAAGCCAAGCTGTACGAATCCGTACTGGTGAAATGGATGCAGAAGCACTTTAAAGAATTACAAGGACTGGAGACTTTAATATGGAACTTACAACAACAGTAACGGAACTACGTTACGCACTAGACACTTTTTTCTTCCTCATTTCAGGTGCGTTGGTAATGTGGATGGCAGCAGGCTTCGCAATGTTAGAAGCTGGCCTAGTTCGTTCAAAGAACACCACAGAGATTTTAACTAAGAACATCTGCTTGTACGCGATTGCATGTACTGCGTTCTTAGTCGTTGGTTACAACATTATGTATGTCGATAACGGCGAAGGCGGTTGGTTACCATCATTCGGTACTCTGATTGGTACTCAAGGTGAAGGCGCCGACCACTCTTTAGAATCAGACTTCTTCTTCCAGGTAGTATTCGTTGCAACCGCAATGTCTGTGGTATCAGGTGCAGTAGCTGAACGTATGAAGCTGTGGTCATTCCTAATCTTCTCTGTAGTACTAACTGCATTTATTTACCCAATGGAAGGTTACTGGACTTGGGGCGGTGGTTTCTTATCAGAAGCAGGCTTCAGTGATTTCGCAGGCTCAGGTATCGTACACATGGCGGGTGCAGCAGCAGCGTTAGCGGGTGTTCTATTACTTGGTGCTCGTAAAGGTAAATACGGTAAAAATGGTGAAATCTACCCAATTCCTGGTTCAAACATGCCACTTGCTACATTAGGTACGTTCATCCTTTGGTTTGGTTGGTTCGGTTTCAACGGCGGCTCTCAACTGATGGTTTCAGATTTTGAGAACGCAACAGCAGTGGGTCAAATTTTCCTTAACACCAACGCAGCAGCAGCAGCGGGTGCAATCGCAGCACTACTAGTATGTAAGACAACCTGGGGTAAAGCGGACCTAACCATGATTCTTAACGGTGCGTTGGCTGGCCTAGTAGCAATCACTGCAGACCCTCTATCACCATCACCTCTATTTGCAGTAGCAATTGGTTCGGTATCTGGCGCATTGGTTGTATTCAGCATCATCGCTCTAGATAAAGCTAAGATTGATGATCCAGTAGGTGCAATCTCAGTGCACGGTGTGTGTGGTTTCTTCGGTCTAATGGCTGTGCCACTAAGCAATGCAGACGCTACATTCGGTGCTCAACTATTCGGTGCAGCAGTAATCTTTGCTTGGGTATTCGGTGCGAGCCTGGCGGTATGGGCTGTACTTAAAGCAACAATCGGTATCCGTGTAAGTGAAGACGAAGAGCTAGAAGGTATGGACATGCACGATTGTGGTGTTGGTGCTTACCCAGAGTTTGTATCAGTAAAATAATCAATAGCATTTGTCTAACCTGAACGGGTTAGGCAGGACAAAGAAAACCCCATAGCCATTGGTTGTGGGGTTTTGTTATTAATGGTCGAGTAGTTTTGATTGATTTAGATAAACCGAGCTAGCCGGCAACTCTTCGCAAGAATAAGCGGTCGCTTTGAAATAGATTGTTACAAAAGTGCGAGGCTGATGGCGCAGAGCGAACAATTTTTTTGTCGGATATCATTGTAATTGTGTTATTGATGAATATAATAACGCAACTGATATAGATTATCATTTCGATATAAAGGATTTTACCATGAAAAAACTGCTAACTCTTTCAGCTCTTGCGTGCAGCACTATCGCACCAGCAGCAATGGCTGCAGAAGAAGTAAACGTATACTCTTACCGCCAACCTTTCCTTGTTGAGCCAATGTTCGATGAGTTCACAAAGGAGACGGGTATTGAGGTAAATGTTAAGTTTGCTAAGAAAGGTTTGGCAGAAAAGCTAGCTCAAGAGGGTGAATACAGCCCTGCAGACGTGGTATTAACAGTTGATATCAGCCGTCTATCTGAGCTAACTGAAAAAGGCTTAGTTCAAGCGGTAAACAGCGACGTTCTAGAAAAGAACATCCCGGCTCAATACCAAGATACAGACAACGAGTGGTTTGCTCTAACAACACGTACTCGTAGTGTTTACTCTTCACGTGACCGCGTTGGCCGTCTAGGTGAAGACTTCACTTACGCTGATCTAGCGAAGCCTGAATTCAAAGGTAAAATCTGTACTCGTAGCGGTAAGCACCCATACAACGTTTCTCTAGTATCTTCTATGATTGCTCACAAAGGTGAAGCGGAAACTAAAGAGTGGTTAGAAGGCGTAAAAGCAAACCTAGCTCGTAAGCCTCAAGGTAACGACCGTGCACAAGTTAAAGCTATCAAAGAAGGTCTATGTGACGTTTCTCTTGGTAACAGCTACTACCTAGGTAAGATGGTTAACGATAAAGAGCAAAAAGCTTGGGCTGACGCTGTTTACATTAACTTCCCTAACCAAGAGACGACAGGCACTCACGTAAACATCTCTGGTATGGCAATGGCTAAGTACTCTCCAAACAAAGAGAACGCAGTTAAGCTAATGGAATTCCTATCTGGTAACACAGCACAAGGTATGTACGCAGAAGTAAACTACGAATACCCAGTTAAAGCTGATGTTAAACCTTCTGAGCTAGTAGCTTCTTGGGGAGAATTCAAAGCAGATACTATCTCTCTAGACCAAATTGCAGATCACCACGAAGCTGCAATCAAGCTTCTAGACGAAGTTAAATTCGACCTGTAATTATTAATATAGGCTTCGGCCAATATTAGATTTAACAACCTCAAGTTGCCGTTTTTGGTACTTGAGGTTGTTTTGTTTTTAGTTAAGTCACTTTTTGAAACAAAGCTCTCGTTTGATCTTGAGAGTTATTAGCACAGCTCCTTGAAGTCATTACCGTATATGGGTATAAATAACCCCCACCACTAAAAGGGCATGAGATGTATTTGCAACTGCATTTGTGTTTCATTAAGCCTCGTTGTAATTAGGCGATGAAAGAAAAGAATTATTTATGGAACACCAGTAGTGGTTTGATAGCTTTACTACTGGTTTTTCCGATCTTAGCGATATTCACCACCGCTGTAGGTGAAACAAATGAGCTGTTTTCTCATTTGATGTCCACAGTGATGCCGACTTACGCTTATAACACTGTCGTTTTAGTGATAGGAACCATGTTCTTGTCGCTGCTATTTGGTATCCCCTCAGCTTGGATCATGGCGATGTGTCGCTTGCCGGGTGAGAAAGTGTTGCAGTGGGCATTAGTTTTGCCACTCGCAATGCCAGCTTATATTGTTGGATACATCTTTACCGATTGGTTTGACTTCGCCGGGCCTGTGCAGATTCTGCTTCGCGACCTAACTGGCTGGGGGCCTGGGGAGTATTGGTTCCCGGACATTAGAACCTTGTCTGGCGCAATTATTGTTCTGTCACTTGTTCTATACCCTTATGTATACCTGTTGTGCCGTGCTGCATTCATGGAGCAGAACGTCTCTCTACTCCAATCCGCTAGATTATTGAAATGCTCACCTTGGGAAAGCTTCCGCCGCATCTCTTTGCC
This sequence comes from Vibrio sp. 10N.261.52.A1, assembly GCF_002876325.1. Classification (NCBI taxonomy): domain Bacteria; kingdom Pseudomonadati; phylum Pseudomonadota; class Gammaproteobacteria; order Vibrionales; family Vibrionaceae; genus Vibrio; species Vibrio sp. 10N.261.52.A1. The sequence goes on along the minus strand of NZ_MCYD01001147.1, from coordinate 3,427 downwards.
TTTAGTCCGCCCTTCGATGGCGGTTGGTTTATCTCTCGTTGCTATGGAAACCATCGGTGACTTTGGTACGGTGAGCTACTTTGCGGTTAACACACTTACCACTGCGGTATATGACACATGGCTTGGTTATTCTAGCTTGACTGCTGCAGCTAAGATCTCAGCTATTATGCTGATTATCGTGATACTACTTTTAAGTTCTGAACGTTACAGTCGTCGTAAACAGAAGCTATTTCAAAATCAATTCAGTAGTAGTGAAGATTTTCGTTATGACCTGTCTGGTTGGAAAAAATGGCTAGCAATGTTTTGGTGTTGGGGGCTAGTCTGCGTCGCATTCTTGTTCCCGCTTGGTCAGTTAATTATTTATGCTTATAAATACTTCGGTCAAAGCTGGACTCCAGAATTTAGAGAATACGCGGTTAACAGCTTATATGTTTCTATTGTGGCTGCGATTATCGGTGTGATCATTGCTCTCATTGTGAACTTTAATCAGCGAGTAAGCCCAGGTAAGAGAAGTCAGGCATACATGCGTCTTGCTTCTATGGGTTATGCCGTACCTGGCACCGTGTTGGCAATTGGTGTGATGGTGCCGGTTTTGTTCATGGACCACTTAATTAATGATATTGCGAAAGTGATGGAGTGGGGACGTCCGGGGCTGATCTTCTCTGGCTCTATGTTCGCGCTTATTTTTGCGATGGTAGTGCGTTTTTCTGCGGTTGCTATCGGCAGTGTGGAAAGTAGCCTAAGTAAAGTGTCGCCGTCTTTGGATATGGCTTCAAAGACCATGGGTTGTAACACCAACCAGATGTTACGCCGAGTGCATTTGCCTCTGATTAAGCGTGGTGCTTTGATTGCAGGACTATTGGTGTTTATCGAATCGATGAAAGAGTTGAATGCAGCGCTATTGCTGCGTCCGTTTAACTTTGAAACTCTAGCTACCTATGTTTATAACTATGCCTCAGACGAGCATCTAGAGCTGGCTGCGATGCCTGCCGTGTTACTTGTACTTGTGGGTCTAATCCCATTGATCATCGTCAACCGTTCTTTGGAGCAAAAAAACTAATGAGCTGTGCATTATCTATTAAAGATCTGACTTGTAAGTATGAGTCTCAAACGGTTCTCGAGTCACTTTCTCTTGAAGTTGAACATGGCGAGATCGTATGCCTACTTGGCGCTAGTGGCTGTGGTAAAACAACCTTACTAAAGGCGATTGCTGGATTACTTCCGTTGAGTCATGGGGTAATGAATCTTAACTGTCAGACTATTGATGATGGTAAGAATTGGCTACCACCAGAGCAACGTAACATCGGCATGATCTTCCAAGACTATGCGCTGTTTCCGCACCTTACCGTCAATCAGAACGTAGCATTTGGCTTGCGTGATATGTCTGAGCAAGACAAGAAAGCAAAAGTGAAAGAGATGCTAGAACTGGTTCACCTTGATCAATATGGTGAGCGCTATCCTCATCAGTTGTCTGGTGGGCAGCAGCAACGTGTCGCTATTGCTCGCTCTTTGGCTTACAAGCCTGATTTATTGCTACTTGATGAACCGTTCTCGAACATTGATACCCAAGTTCGTCATGAGTTGATTTCTCAGATCCGCAAGATCTTTAAGAAGCAGGGCGTAACCGCTATTTTTGTTACTCACAGTCGTGAAGAAGCGTTTGCCTTTGCGGATAAAATGGCCGTAATGAACCATGGTGTGATTGAACAATATGGCTCAGCATCTGAGTTGTACTTCCACCCATCAAGCAAGTTTGTGGCTGATTTCTTAGGTGGTGGTAGTTACTTAAATGCTCAGCGTATCTCAGATAATGAATTCGAAACCAGCTTGGGCTTAGTGGAAGCAAAAGCGCAAACGGAGATTGATGTTGGCTCTGAGTGTGCGCTGTTACTACGACCTCAGCACATTGTCGCGAGCCATGATACAGACAGTAACTTGTCAGTATTGGAGCAGCAATTCATGGGTGACCATTGTCGCTATGTGATTGAAGCCAATGGGCAAAAGCTACTGGCGACTTCGTCGGAAGCGTTAGAAGTTGGTATGCCAGTGACCGTGAAAGTAGACACTAAAGGCGTACTGGCTTTTTAGGTGGTTTAGTGGCTTAGCTATAAAAAAGCCCAGTACTTTCACCAAAGTACTGGGCAAGAGTTCTTCACCTATAGGCTTTAACAAGGCAGTGGTTTGTTAAGTCCCATACAAAACTGCTGCACTCTATAAGCCCTATAGAGAGAGGAAGTCTTTCACTTTTTGAAGAACACGTTCTGCAGTCTCTTTATCTTCCATTTCAGCGAAGATTCGTAGTAAAGGCTCTGTTCCAGAGAAACGAGCAATAACCCAGCCGCCATTCTTAAAGTACACCTTGGCACCATCTTCATAGCTGACTTTTTCAATCTCGAACTCGAGCTCAGGCAACTGCTTCTCTACGTAGATCTTGGTGTAGAGCGCTTCTTTTTCTGAAGGTTTGAATTTGCAGTCACCTTCCGCGGTGTAGGCATAGCCATATTTAGAGTAGATCTCATCAAGGAGCTCAGACAATTTCTTACCCGTTACGCTGATCATCTCAACCAGTAGGCTTGATGCAAAGACACCATCTTTACCTTTGATGTGGCCGCGAATGGTTAAGCCACCCGAACTTTCACCACCAATCAGAGAGTCGTCGGCTTCCATTTGCGAGCTGATATGCTTAAAGCCTACTGGAACCTCAAAGCTCTTCTCACCATGATCGGCCGCCACTTTATCGAGTAGATGAGTGGTTGCGATATTGCGAACTACCGAGCCTTTCCAGCCTTTGTATTCCAACAAGTAGTAGTAAAGCAGCAGTAGCACTTCGTTTGGGTGAATGAAGCTACCTTTCTCATCGATAATACCTAAGCGGTCAGCATCGCCATCGGTACCAATACCGATGTCATACCCTTCAGCTGCAACTAAGTGCTTCAAGCGATAGAGCGTAGCTGCGCTTGGTGATGGCATTAATCCACCAAAATCTGGGTTTTTACCATCGTTGATCACATCGACATCACAACGGCCATTGATAAGAACCGTTTGTAGGGCGTTCTTCGCTACACCAAACATAGGGTCAATCAGTACGCGCAGGTTTGCTTTCTTGATTGACTCGATATCGATGAAGTTAATGATCGAATCAACAAAGTCGTTCATTGGGTTGATGATCTCGATCTCTTTGTCGTTCAACGCTTGTTCGAAGTCGACACGGATAACGTCTTCGTTGGTTAGAGTTGCGATCTGCTGTTCGATCTTCTCTGTGATGATCTCATCAGCATCACGACCACCTTCAATAAACACCTTGATGCCGTTGTAATCCGCTGGGTTGTGAGAAGCGGTAATACATGCCGAGTAGGTGCAGCCCATCTCTTTTGCTTGGAACATTACGATAGGGGTTGGAACAAACTTATCTATGAAGCTGACTTTG
>NZ_MCYD01001146.1:0-2514 GCF_002876325.1 Vibrio sp. 10N.261.52.A1 | reverse complement strand
GGGGTCAGTTCACTCTCGGGCTTTTTTATCTGATGACTTAAACTTTCAAACGACTTTACTGGGTTTAAGCACTAATAAGAGTTAAAGCTTAGCGACGGCTTCTTTAATCTGCTGTGCGATCTCTTCGTTGCTGATAGCGCCAGATTCAAAGTCGAAGTTATCGTAGAAGCTTGGTACTGAAACCGATGCTTTTACGTTACCGCCAAAGTACGGTGCAGAACCTGTTGCCGCGCCAAGTACTGTTTGTGCACCACCAGGGCCAGGAGACGTCGCTAGGTATACCGCAGGCTTCTCACCAAACACTGAACGCTCAATACGTGTCGCCCAGTCAAATAGGTTTTTGTACGCTGCTGGATAGTGGCCATTGTGCTCTGCGAAAGAGATAACAAATGCGTCCGCTTCAGCTAAGTCACGCAAAAATGCTTGAGCACCTTCAGCTTGGCCAATCTCTTTTTCAGTATCTTCACTGAACATAGGAACGTTGTAATCATTGATGTCGAGAACTTTTACGTCAGCATCTTCAATCAAGTTAGCTGCGTAAGTTGCTAGTGTTTTGTTGATAGAGGTAGAGCTTGTGCTTGCGCCGAATGCGATAACTTTCATGATGTAACCCTTTCTGTAATCTCGTTAAGTAGGATTAGAATAACGTAGTCAGAAAATGGAACCATCACAAGGATTGGACAGACTCATTCAAAAATTTCGAATGAGTCTCAAACTTCACTGCTCAGCAAAATGGAAAGGAAGGGACTGAGCAGATAATGATAAATAACCCGCGATTAAGCTTGGTTTTGCAGCTCAACCCAAAGGTCATTCACAATAGTGCGATCTGCTGGTGTAAGTTCAGAGCGAGCATCATCTAGGCTCTTCTCAATACGCGCTTTCACTTCAGCCAAATCCTCAATGCCTTCTTCTTCACATGAAGCCACTGAAAGAGAGATATGACCACGTAAGTAACCACCCGCAAACAGTTCGTCGTCTGATGCGTTTTCAATGCGAGCATCAATTACTTCAAGTAGTTTTTCTTCAAATTCGATAATCATAATATTCTCTTATTTCACAATAAACTGGCTAGCACACAGAGGTTCTACATCGTAGAAGTCGCGCAACGCTTCGGAAAGCATTTTGACTCTTGGTGGAAGACCAACTTCTAGGATACCCATCACTTCTTTGTGTACTTTATGCATAAAGGCCAAACGATCTGGCTCAAAATCGCCGTGTAGATTGTCACAGCTAACATTAAAAGGAAAGCCTGCACTGGTTGCAATGATCCATTCATACGCTTGCGGGCGGATTTCTACCTTTTCAAACTCAGCTTGAACCGCTTCTGTTCGGCCATCTGGCTCATACCAATAACCAAAATCTTCCAGTAGACGACGCTCAGGGCCCGCTACACACCAGTGCGCGATCTCGTGCAATGCCGAGGCATAGAACCCGCGAGCAAACACGATACGATGGTGAGAAACCTGCTCATCGGCTGGCAGATAAATAGGCTCATCTTCACCCAGTTCGAGTTTAGTATTGAAGCTCTCGAAAAAGGTTTGGTTGAAGATATTGATGATGTCTGGGTATTGGTGCGTCATAGAATCAAATTAAAGTAAAAAGAACAGGCGCATTTTGCGTTTTTTTACACGCTCGGTAAAGCCCTATTAGGGGTAGTGACATTAGCAATATCGTTATCCTATAGGTGGACAATCGATTGCAGCATCCAGATTACACCACTTTTAGGTGAATGATTAGTTTAGCTAATCTGAAATGCTTATTCACGGTACAAATATTCATTCGTAAATCGCCAGTTTTACTACTACACTCGCGCTTCATTTTTATATCTCCAAGGCCTATAAGACTCCAATTTATAGACCTAAATAATAGAGCTACAGCAATGCTACTAAGTGTTTTGTATATCATTGGCATCACGGCAGAAGCCATGACCGGCGCTCTCAGTGCTGGTAAACAAAAAATGGATTGGTTTGGTGTAATGTTGGTTGCCAGCGCAACGGCTATTGGCGGTGGTACAGTGCGAGACATCTTGCTTGGTCACTACCCGTTAGGTTGGGTTGAGAACCCTGAGTTTCTCGCGATTACTTGTGTGGCTGGCGTTGTCACAACAGGCCTAGCTAAGTGGGTTATTAAACTTAAAGGCTTGTTCATTCGTCTAGATGCACTAGGTCTGATTGTATTCAGTATCATTGGTACTAAAGTGGCGATGAACATGGGCCTTCATCCTATGATCTGTATGGTATCAGCACTGGTTACTGGCGTATTTGGTGGTTTGCTGCGTGATCTTATCTGTCGCCAAACACCGCTGGTGCTGCATGAAGAGCTTTACGCCTCTATCGCACTGATTGCTTCAGGCTTATACCTAGGCTTACTCGAGTTTGGCATTAACGATGTCACTGCAACGATTGTGACACTTGTGGTGGGTTACTTGCTGCGTATGGCAGCAGTGAGATTCAAATGGCGCTTGCCTTCATTCCAGCTTGATCCTGAAAGCTCTGTGCATTAATAACAAATACC
>NZ_MCYD01001145.1:0-402 GCF_002876325.1 Vibrio sp. 10N.261.52.A1 | reverse complement strand
TTACTTGACCACTTCAGACTTCATCATTCTTGTCTCAGAGCTACACAGTTTCTATTCAGCACGAGGGTATATTCAAGTCAAGGGAACCCACTCTTGGTTAAGGCTTCATGAACACACGAATTATGGTGTTGCTGTTGAACATGTTGATGAGCTTTATATAAAGCCAATGAATGCAAAGAATTGGGGAGATGGCCATATTGACTGGCTTGGCTATATGTACTAACCACAAAGGACGAACAAACGTTTGAGAGTCTCAAGATACTTCGTTTAACCTTGTGGCTTAATGTAAGGTGCCTAAGCTGTTTGTGTCCAAAAACGTTTCTGTCCAAAAGCTTCTTAGAGTTCTCAAGCCGCATCATTCAACACCTCATTTTTAAGCAAATGAATCTAATGTAATACCTG
>NZ_MCYD01001144.1:0-6668 GCF_002876325.1 Vibrio sp. 10N.261.52.A1 | reverse complement strand
GTGCTACCCATCAATAACAATAGGCATCTTAGAATGACGAATAAGAAAGAATCTGGGGTAATGAATCTTACTCGAAGAGGCTTCATGAAAGCTTCTTCTGCGGTAGGTAGTGCAGCCGCACTTGCGGGCGGTATCGCTTTACCTTTCAAATCCAAACCAGTAGCTGCTGCGGTTGCTGAGAATGTGGATGAGAAAATCGTATGGAGTGCATGTACAGTAAACTGTGGCTCACGCTGCCCGTTACGTATGCATGTACAAAACGGTGAAATCAAATACGTAGAAACAGACAACACGGGGACTGACGAATACGGTCATCACCAAGTGCGTGCATGTCTACGTGGTCGCTCTATGCGTCGCCGTGTTTACAACCCAGATCGCCTTAAGTATCCAATGAAACGTGTCGGTAAACGTGGTGAAGGTAAGTTTAAGCGCATCACTTGGGAAGAGGCTTTTGATGAAGTCGCAGGCACCATGCAACGCCTTATTAAAGACTACGGTAACGACACCATCTATCTAAACTACGGTACAGGTACACTAGGTGGCACGGTCACGAAATCTTGGCCACCAGCACAGACGCTGATTGCTCGCCTTATGAACTTAAGTGGCGGTTACCTGAACCATTACGGTGACTACTCAACCGCGCAAATCGCGAAAGGCTTGAGCTACACCTACGGTGGTTGGGCAAACAACAACTCTTTCTCTGACTTAGAGAACACTAAGCTTAACATCCAATTTGGTAACAACCCTGCTGAGACTCGTATGTCTGGCGGCGGTCTGATCCACCACTACGTAGAAAGCAAAAACAAATCGAACGCAAGAACGATCATCATCGATCCACGTTACACCGACACTGCTGGTGGTCGTGAAGATCAATGGATCCCAATTCGCCCGTCTACCGATGCTGCATTAGTAGCAGGTCTTGCTCACGTAATGATCACTGAAGACCTTGTCGACCAAGCGTTCCTAGACAAATACTGTGTCGGTTACGATGAGAAAACTCTCCCGGCATCAGCGCCTAAAAACAGCGACTACAAATCTTACATCTTAGGTTTAGGTGAAGACGGCGTAGAAAAAACACCTGAATGGGCTTCTAAGATCACGGGTATCCCAGTCGATACCATCGTAAAACTTGCTCGTGAGATGGGTACAGCGAAACCGTGTGCTATCCACCAAGGTTGGGGCCTACAACGCACTGCGAACGGTGAGTTAGCTTGTCGTGCCATCGCAATGCTGTCACTACTGACAGGTTCTGTGGGTGTATCAGGCGGTTCTACAGGTGCACGTGAAAGTGACATCAACATTCCGTTTGTGCGCTTCCCTACTGTACCAAACCCAATTGAAACCTCCATTTCAATGTTCATGTGGACAGACGCGATTCACCGTCACCACGAGATGACCGACATCACTGACGGTGTTCGTGGTGCAGAGCGCCTGAAAAACCCAATCAAGATGATCTGGAACTATGCGGGTAACTGCATCATCAACCAGCACTCAGACATCAACAAAACACACGCAATTCTTCAAGACGAAGATGCCTGTGAAATGATTGTTGTCATTGATAACCACATGACCTCTTCAGCGAAATACGCTGATATCATCCTGCCTGACTTAACCACATCAGAGCAAGACGACTGGTGTATGGATGGTAAAGCATCGAACATGCCTTACTTCATCTACGCACAGAAAGCGATTGAACCTCAGTTCGAAGCGAAATCGATCTACGAGATGTGTACTGAGCTTGCTAAACGTATGGGCGTTGAAAAAGAGTTCACTGAAGGTCGTACTCAAGAGCAATGGATTGAGCACTTATACGCAGAAACTCGTAAGAACGACCCAACACTACCAACCTTCGAAGAGATGAAAGAGCTGGGTATCTATAAGCGTAGCTATGACCATCACTACATCGCTTATGAAGATTTCCGTAAGGATCCTGAAGCGAACCCACTAACCACACCAAGTGGCAAGATCGAGATCTACTCAGAGCAACTGGCTGAGATTGCGAAGACTTGGAAGCTAAAAGAAGACGAAGTGATTCACCCACTTCCAATTTACGCGGACTCTTTCGAAGGCCATAACGATCCACTAGTAGAGAAGTACCCACTGCAACTAACGGGCTTCCACTACAAGGCTCGTACCCACTCCACTTACGGTAACGTTGCAGAGATCAAAGCTGCTGCACCACAAGAGTTGTGGATCAACCCAATCGATGCAAAAGAGCGCGGTATTGAAAACGGCGACATGGTCAGCATTTTTAACGACCGTGGTGAAGTTCATATTCCAGCGAAAGTGACACCAAGGATTCTTCCTCGAGTTGTCGCGCTAGGTGAAGGTGCATGGTATGCACCCGATGGTCAGAAGATCGACCATGCAGGCTCTATCAACGTGCTGACTACTCAGCGCCCGAGCCCACTTGCTAAGGGTAACCCTCAGCACACAAACCTAGTTCAAATTAAAGCGCTAAAGAAAGCATAAGGTAGGTTGGAATGAAACAATACGGCTTTTACATTGATTCAAGTAAATGCACGGGTTGTAAAACCTGTCAGCTTGCTTGTAAAGATTATAACGATCTCGACATCAAAACGAACTACCGTCGCGTCTATGAATACGCGGGCGGCGGCTTCACTCAAGATGGCGATACCTGGGTTCAGAAAGATGTCTTTTCTTACTACCTGTCTATCGCTTGTAACCACTGTACTAACCCTGCGTGTGTGAAAGTGTGCCCTTCGGGCGCAATGCATAAACGCGATGAAGACGGTTTGGTTGTGGTTGATGAAAGTGTGTGTATCGGTTGTCAGCACTGTAGCAATGCGTGCCCTTACGGCGCACCACAATACAATGCTAAGAAAGGTCACATGACCAAATGCGATGGCTGCTACCAACGTGTTTCTGAAGGCAAACAACCTATCTGTGTTGAGTCTTGTCCGCTTCGTGCATTGGAGTTTGGCGAAATCAATACGCTTCGCGAGAAATACGGCTCTGGTGCAGATGTAGCGCCACTGCCATCTTCAACCGAAACACTGCCAAACATCGTGATTAAGCTGAACAAAAACGCGAAGCCAACTGGCGATACCAGTGGTCACCTAGCAAACCCGAAGGAGGTGTAAGATGATTTTTCATGAGTGGTCTTTGATCTTCTTTACGGTATTAGCTCAAACGGCTGTCGGTGGCTACCTGCTTATTGGCGCACGTGCATTGGTACTTAGCCATGACGAAGAGAAACTAAACAGCTACAAGGTTCCAATGTTCATTCTGTGGGCATTAATGGGTCTCGGTTTTATGTTCTCGACAACGCACCTAGGCTCTCCACTGCGCGCGTTTAATGCCTTTAACCAACTAGGTTCAGCTTGGTTGTCTAACGAAGTGTTCTTCGGTGCGGCATTCTTCGCCGTTGGCGGCCTGCAATGGCTACTGTCAGTGGTCAAAAAAGGTGGCCTTGCTATCCAAAAAACACTGATGGTTGGCGCTATGGTGCTGGGTGTTATCTTTATGTACGCGATGATTAACGTATACATGATCAACACAGTACCTACATGGGACAACATCTACACACCATTGAGCTTCATCATGACAATGGTTGTTGGTGGCTTGCTACTGTCTCAGTTCGTGATTGTATTTGCTAACGACAGTCGCTTTACGGTTGACCGTAACATCACGATGCTGGCTGTAATTGCGGTTGCGATCAGTTTGCTTGTGACAGTCGGTAAACTGAACCTAATTGGTGACATCCAAACTTCAGTAGCAAAAGCTTCAGAGTTGGTTGATGGTCTAGGCAGCTATGTGATTCTTCAAGTTGCATTGCTAATGGCAAGCTTATTGATTTGGATTCTACCTATGCTCAACAAAGCAAAAGTGAACCCAGTAAATCTAGGCCTAGCATTGGTACTGTTCTTAGCGTCAGAGTTAATCGGCCGTGGTTTGTTCTACAGCCTACATATGACAAGCGGTTTGTAATCACAGACTCGTTATTTGGTTATCTAGAAGGCTAGATAAACTAAAGGCCCGACACCTATTTAGATGTTGGGCCTTTTTATTTGCTCGGTCTTAACCTTAGTTCAAGAGGTCTTGGCTCAAGAGAACTTGGTTAGCGGCAAAAGCGACTTACTTGATGATCGCTGAAGGGATAAACATATCCTTCACGCGTTTTACTGACGAGTAATCACCAAACATAGGTTTATTGTCTAGATGTCTTCTTAGCATATCTGCAGCGACCGTTTTAATGATGGTGCGTGCATCTTCGCGCTTGTATTGGCGATAAAACTCCAGCACTTGTCCCCACTCACCCGCTTCGCTCGATAAAGCTACACTAAAGGTATTGCCCTCTAACTTACCCGTGACTAAGGCTAACTCGGTGCCGCACTTTTCTCTTGTCGCGCCAGCCAGAGCAAACGTTGCGGCTAGTGGGTCGTTCTTTTCAAGCTCACTCTCTTTTGGCTCTGCCATTACCCAAGAGTGACCGAAGCAATCTTCAACTTGTTCATTCGATTGTAGCCAAGCCGAAAGTGCACCTTTGGTTGATACTTCCGATACCGACAAGGTTTTCTTTCTTTCCGCCATTATATGACCGATATGGTCGATCATAGGCTCATCAACACTGACAACGTTGCTCTCTAGCAGCTTGTACACCATTTGTAGTAGCTTAACGCGAGTTTCTAGGTCCGATTTAGGCCCAAACAGTTTCACTTCAATAAACGGCAGGTAAGAACGATAGCCCAGCTCATAACCTTCAGGCAGTTTCAATTGGTCCAAAACATCAGAAATACCAGACTCAGATAAACCAAAGGTAAACAAACGACTGCATTCAGACGCGACTACTTGAGGATAAGTGCGAGCAAGATCAGGGATAATTTCAAAGCTCACCATGCGCTTGAACTCACTCGGTACGCCCGGAGTGAAATAGAAAGTCGCATCGTTAATCTTAAGTTTGAAGCCACATGCTGTTCCAACAGGGTTATCGACGATTTCTGAACTTGCTGGCAATAAGGCTTGTTTTAGGTTGCTGTCTGGCATCGGCATGCCACGTCCAGAAAACATCTCTTCCATACGCGCTAGCCACTCAGGGAACATGACTAATTTCTGTTCTGACGCAGTCGCAGCTGCCGCAGCACTCATATCATCGGTTGTCGGGCCTAAGCCACCATTCACGATAACCACATCATAGTTAAAGCTTAGCATCAGCAACTCTTCAACCAAGGCATTCATTTGGTCACCGACTGTGGAGCGTTTAGCCAAAGCAAAACCGTGCTGGTAAAACTCAGCAGACATCCAAGCCGCGTTCGTGTCTACAATGTCTCCGTGAAGAACTTCTTCACCTGTACTTAACATTGCGATTTTCGTCATGTTTCTATCCCTTGTAGTCATAAAAAGACGCTGCATTATCTACAAACTGGTCTATGTTTGAGTTTGAGCTATTTGGCTTTTTAACAAATATTAATAATGTTAAATCTAAGGTTTTCTTAGGAAAAGCGATAAATTATTAGTTCCCTAAATCAGGCATTTAATGGATAATTGTGACCCTGATCAATTCTAAACTTTCTCATGGAGACCCTTGTGGCCAAATCACCGTTACTAGCAAAGGTTACTGCTGCATTTACAATGCTAATGTCAGTTAACTCGGTTGCAAGCCAATACGACTTCGACCAGCCAATCAACCTTTCTTATTCGGATGAATGTGCTCAAGATTACTGTGTTAATGATAGCTTGTACACCTACAAGCCTAGTACCAATTACGCACTGAGCGAATCAAGCGAAGAGTACGATTTCTCAATCCAACAACCAAAGCACCTTTTGGTTAGCGAAGAGAAAGATTGGGATTACCTAATGGGTCAAACTTACACGATTCTTGGCTTAAGTGTTGCAACCGTTGGTTTAATGACCTTCTTACCAGAAAGTATCACTAAATGGGACGACGACCAACGCGACTTAAGTAAGTTAGGTCAAAAGTGGAAAGATAACGTTTCTGAAGGCCCAGTGTGGGACCGTGACGAACACTTCCTAAACTATGTGATGCACCCGTATTTTGGTGGTGTTTACTACACAGCTGCACGTCACGCGGGTTACAACGAGTTTGAATCGTTTATGTACTCTTGGACGATGTCGACCTTCTTCTGGGAATACGGCGTAGAAGCATTTGCTGAAGTACCTTCATGGCAAGACCTTTTCATCACACCTTTCTTCGGTGCGGTTGTGGGTGAAATAATGCTAGAAACCGAGCAAGACATCATTGCTTCAGGCGGTGAAGTGATGGGTTCTCAAACCATGGGTGATGTGTCTCTATTTTTCCTAAACCCTGTCGGTCATATCCACTATTGGGTAAGTGATGCTTGGGGTGGTGACGCAGAAGTTAACCTGAATACTAACCCTTGGTGGGATAATCAAGACGCAGCTCGATTCGCTTACGATGCTGGCGCGCCATACGATTCTCAGTTTGTTGGTATGAACTTTAAAGTAACCTTCTAATACAGCGACCTGATTACTTTCGGTAATAACCAAAACTTTTCTAAAAAGCGGCTTTTAAGCCGCTTTTTTTGTGCCCTACTCTTCATTCTCTTTTTTTGCGACGCAGCTTAGTTTCAAAAATTGACGCAGGTCAAACATTGTTCGATATAAACTTCTACACTGAAATTAAAGAACTTTATCGCTTAATATCAAACATTTAATTAGCAATGATT
>NZ_MCYD01001143.1:0-1705 GCF_002876325.1 Vibrio sp. 10N.261.52.A1 | reverse complement strand
CTACCCTGCCAGAGGGGGGGTAACGGGACTGGAAACTGGGCAACGATAAAGACCGGCGCAGATGTACTGGCTAACATCCAAGAACGCCAATTGATCAATGCGATTGATAAGACATTACCCGACGTGGACAACAAACCAATTCAACCAGATAATGGCCTTAAGGCTCAATGGTCTATTGGTGAAGACGAAAAAGGTCGTAAAGCCCTGATGAATAATGGTGAAGTTGTAGCTTATGTAGCTAATGATGGTACTCGTCTACGTAATGCTGATAATGAACCACTAGGTGTAATCACTTCTTCTGTCAACGGTAACGGTGCTACTACTTACTCAGTAACACTAAACAATAACTCTCAGTTTGAAGGCGCAACTATTACTTTCCGTGAAGGTAACGTTGGTAACAAGAACATCACTTTCACATCTGCTGATGGCCAAACTACTTACCACTGGAGACACGACCGTGGTTTTTACAAAGTAGACATAGATAATAACTGGGGAGTTATTCCCGATACTGATAATAGTCCAATTCTTCCAGAAATCGATGGTGGTGAAGGTTCACAAGAGTTAAAAATCGTTGATGGGGGCATTTTCTTAGGTGGTGAAAAAATTGGTTTTATCGCATCTGACGGGAATGTAAATCTATATAAACACGGTAAAATTGGTGAAGTAACTGCAACCTCAGGTGGCGGTAATGTCTCTGAGATTACATTGAATAACGGAGCTACAGTTGATATCGCTCGGAATCAAGGCAATGCAATGGGTATTACTGTTTCTTACAACAATACTGAGTTATATATCGATAAAATTACAGGTGAAATCTCAATTGAGCGTGACTCGAATTGGGGGCAAGAGCTTCCTGATTTAGACAATTCTCCAGAATGGGGAGTTGATGCACCGCAATGGGCGGATTATGACAATGATAGCATCAAGAATCGCGAATTCACGCAAGATAAGAAAGCCCTCGAAGCTCTAGCTAAACAAGCAGGATTTGCAATGATGGGCGACTACCTAGATTGGCAGTCTGGCTTCAGCGATTTCTCCGTTGAAGAAAAAAACGAGATGGCTTTCACGATGCTGTCAGGCGGTGAGTTGACTGGTAAACAAATCATTCTAATGAACAACCTAACGCTGAATGGCAATGTATCAATGCTACAAACGCTTATGAACGACGCATACAATCATATTGGTTCATGGGATGACGTGACAAGTGCTATCAATGCTGCATATGGCAAAGATTTTACAACTGACGGACTACAAAAGTTTGCAGATCGTAATCAAGATTCTTTAGGTGCTGAACGTAATGCTCAAGCTATCAGACTTCTTATGAGTATCGAAGCGAATGGTGCTGAATGGGTCAAACATCAGATTAAAACAGAAATTAAAGATCGTATCGTTACTGATCCTGATTTTGGTCAAGGCGAGCGCCTAAAGAATATCGACCGTTCAAAGTTAAAGAATCTAGACCAATCGCAACTTAGTAACATCAGAGCTCGTATTCAAACACGTTTAGTTAAGTAACTATTAGCCCTCTTTACAACTAGACTTCGACTGTCTTTAGATCTCCTGTTTTCTAGCTGTAATGCTTATTAACTGAGCCCATGAGTTCATGTAGGACAATGGATTGTCCCCCCCTTATCAAGCCTATTAAGTTTGTCTTAATAGGCTTTTTCGTATTGCTCAATATTCCAATTGTTTCGCTGCTTATATC
>NZ_MCYD01001142.1:0-1419 GCF_002876325.1 Vibrio sp. 10N.261.52.A1 | reverse complement strand
GCCATTAAATACACGGATCAACGTTAGTGTTGCTGGTAGTAATGGAATCATTAAAAATGCGGCTAGAAAGCCTAAAAAGTAGAATACATTAAACGGGTCTTTAAAGTCTTGATTATCTGCCATGATTGCTTCTTGTTTTTGTTAGTAAAGGTAAGTCCAGTGGCGAACCAAACCCGCTTTGCTAAATAGACATTTAACAAAAAAGGCATAGCCACACCATTTGCGCAACTATACCTTAATCAATTATTCACAAAAACCGAGGAAATATAGGGTTAATCGGTTGTCCCTTGATGGATATCCAAGCTGAAACTTGCCGCTCCAAGCAGGCTCAACGACAACTGACAGCCCTGCTCTATTGGTAAGTCTCTGGTGATAAAGTTCTTTTTACAGTTATCGCCTAAGCGTTCACCTGCTGCAATATGTTGATTCATTTCACCATTCGACCAACGCCCATCCAAACCCGCAGGCAAAATTGAGATAGTACCCTCGGCGAGGTTAGCAACTCCAAACAGCGCGTTGACAGGTGTTGAACACGCCGAGCAGCGAATCCCTTTCTCCAAAATTTCAGCGATATCTTTGAGGTCAGCACTAAAATCTTTTCTGTTTCTTAAGTAATCGTGGAATAAAGCTCTCACTAACAAGGTAGTCGCAGAGCCTCCATTTTCAGAAGACGCTGAATCGACAAGGTAGAAAGCAAACTGACCATTCATCGTCCATGCATAATCAAATACAAGCGGCATCATTTCCGTTGATTGCAACAAACGGTAGCTGCAACGCCATGAGCCTTGTCTTGTGTCTTTGTCTGGTAACAACGCGTGCAACAAATCTCTTGCTGCGCTTGGGTTGTCCTGCAAGTAATTCAGGTGCCAATGTAATTCTTGGTCTTCCGGGATCTCTCCTCCATCATCCACACAAAACCACTGGCTTGAGAAATCTCGTTGATCTGAAAGGTTGTCGAACGAATCTGTTAATGTGTTGGCAATCGCACTGCTTAGATGACCGTGGTCCTCTAATGGCTTAGCTAAAAAGTCTTTAATACCAAATCGTAGTGCTTTCGCTACATCAGACATGTCATCTGTCGCAGACACCACAATCATAGGCAGTGATGGGTACTCTAAACTGAGCTCTTCTACAAGCTCGATGCCGTCCAGGATCGGCATTGATAAATCACACACAATTAAATCTGGCGCTGCATCTCTGAGCTTCTGCAAAGCGTCCAGTCCGTTTTCAGCCTCAACCACTTTATAACCAACCTTCTCAAGGTAAGCACCGGTTATACGGCGAAAAATAGGATCATCATCAACCAACATTACGCATTTCCGGTTAATCACTTCCTGTGCCGAGGTCATTACTGGCTGACTGTGAGTTTTGTACATAATTTCTAACCTCACAAAACTAAGTCGAATTATTATTGTTATC
>NZ_MCYD01001141.1:0-1224 GCF_002876325.1 Vibrio sp. 10N.261.52.A1 | reverse complement strand
GCATAACGCTGGCTTAATTTTTTCTAATTCATTAACAGGCGCGCTAGCCTGTTAGAACTGTGTCTTCTGGATACTTGAGCAGTGAAGGCTCTGGGCGAGCTAACATATACGCTAAAGTTAAGGGACCGATACGGCCAATAACCATCACAACAATCATGATGTATTTTCCAGGCTCAGTCAGGTTTGCAGTTAACCCTGCCGTCAATCCTACCGTTGCAAAGGCAGAAATCACCTCGAACATGACTCGATCAAACGCGGCTTTTTCGGTAAGCATTAACAAAAACATCGCCGTAGTTAATAACGCCCCACTGACCACGATAATGGCCAATGACTTGGTTACCGCCTGCCATGTAACCGTACGTTTAAACATCACGACGTGCTTTTTCTGACGTAGGAATGTCCAAGTCGCGACAAAAGCAACTGCAAAGGTCGATACCTTAATACCGCCCCCTGTTGAGGTAGAACCAGCACCAATCAGCATCAATACAATCATCACCAACAATGCAGGCTGGGTGTACTGAGATAAATCCACACTGTTAAAGCCAGCGGTACGAGCGCTTGCTGATTGAAAAAACGCCGCTAACCATTGACCTTGAGTTGATAGCCCTTCCATAGTCGTGGAGTTATTTCTCTCGAGCAGCCAAAACAATACCATACCCACCAACAATAGAGTCGGGGTTGCGGTTAGCATGATCTTGGTATGTAAATGTAGATGCTGAAAGCCTCTACGCCAATTACTCGATAAGTCACCGACAACCGTAAAGCCCAGGCCTCCAAAAATGAACAGAGCCGCTAAGGTAAAGATCACCAATGGATCGTCAACAAAGCTCATCATACTATCTGAGAACAGAGCAAAACCTGCGTTATTGAAGGCTGATATCGCATGAAACAGTGCGTAAAAGCTTCCGGTTGCCCATCCCATTTCGGGAACCCATCGGAAGCAGAGCAATACAAAACCAATAAATTCAGCCACTAATGCGAAGACGATTATCTTCTTGACCAATTTTCGAAGGTTAATCTTACGATCTTGTCCCAATGCTTCTTTCGCTAATGCCTGTTGCTTCAAGCTTAACCGAACACCAAACATGTAAAGCAGTACCGCAGATAAAGTCATTTGCCCTAGCCCACCTACCTGCATCAAGAACATCAGCAAGATTTTTCCAGCTAAAGTAAAGTGCTCGCCCGTATCGACGACCCCTAACCCTGTCACGCTAATCGCAGAGG
>NZ_MCYD01001140.1:0-1937 GCF_002876325.1 Vibrio sp. 10N.261.52.A1 | reverse complement strand
CACCTTTACCGATCACTCGGATTTCTCCTTGGCGGCTCAGCACGTCTTTAAGGTTGATACCGACCAGCTCAGCAAGACGCAAGCCAGCGCCGTACATCACCTCCATCATCGCTCGGTCGCGAATCGAGAGTGGATCGTCTTCATTCACGTCAAGCAACTGACCGACTTCATCGACATCGAGGTTTTTTGGTAACGGACGCTGCTTACGAGGCGCAGAAACCCCTTTTGCAGGGTTCGCGGTTATTTCGCCCCGTAAGACAAGAAAATCAAAGAAGCTACGCAGTGACGATAAGCGAGTCGCAATGCTGCTTGCCTTCATCCCGTCACGCATGCCTTTACTGGCCAGTTGTCTTACCCAAGCAGCATCAACTTGACGCCAATCCTTTAGCCCAAGTGTGACTAAGTGTTCGGCCATGGTTTCAAGTTGTTGTTTGTAGTTTCGTTGGGTGTGCAGGCTGAGTCCCTTCTCGCTTCTGAGATATTCATAGAAGCGAGAAAGAGGCTTTTGAAGGCTATTAGGAAGAGGTGTGTTGGGCTCTAGGCTCATTATTTATCTGCCAAGGTAAGGTGTCCGCCAAATGAGACACAACAAGTGCTAAGTGGCGTAAAAAGAGCGTATCCATATGAGGTTGGAAGTGTCCGCCATCTTCACTAGAAAAGGCGAGCAAGCCCAATGGAGACTGCTTAGCAAGTGGTAGTACTACATAAGAGCCTAGCTCTGGAACCTGAAAATCACCAAACAAATCTTGTCTGTCAGCTTTTCTCAAACGCCCGAGGTAAGCATCTTTGCCATTAAAGTGGTTAAGCGAAAACTTCGAGTAGCCCTCTTCGCTGAGTTGATAGAAACCCGTTTGCGAAAGGATTCGCAAATGAGCCTTCAACCCAAGGTCGAGTGCCTTTTGCTCAACCGCTTTAATTACCTGCATGAAGTCACTGCATTTCAGCACTTGCGCTTGCAGATCCATAAACTCGTAGAAGGTTTTATCGTTATTCGCCGCCAAAGACATCAAGCCAGTGATCTCTTCTTCTAGCTCTTCGATTCTCTGGCGTTGACGTTTAAGCTGAATCTCGACCAGAGAAACGGCACCCTGCTCAACGTTATTAATAGCAAGGCGATCCACCAAATCTTTTCGGTCTTGGAAAAAATCTGGGTTATCACGTAAATATTCCGCGACCACTTCTGCTGTGAGTGCGTCGGCTTCAACGTTAGACAAAACCTATCCTTTATTTTTTTATGTATCTATCTGTTATGTATGGTTATCAGCAAGAAAGCTGGCCATCAAACACATGCGTCGCTGGGCCCGTCATATACAGAGGTTTCCCCGGACCTTGCCAGCTAATGTGTAAGTCACCGCCTGGTAGGCTAACCTTCACATTCTCAGCCAGTAAGCCTTGAGTAATACCAACCGCAACAGCGCCACAGGCACCGCTACCACAAGCCTGAGTTTCACCTGCACCACGTTCATAAACACGTAAACGCACTTCTTCACGGTTAACCACCTGCATAAAGCCAGCATTAACACGCTCAGGGAAACGCTCATGTGATTCAAGCAGTGGACCTAAGGTATCCACATCTGCCGTATCGACATCATCAACCACGGTCACCACATGTGGGTTACCCATACTGACCGCGCCACAGAATAAAGTATGTGCATCGGTTCTTAGGATGTAGGTCTTTTCAGGTTGCTTCGCTTTAAATGGGATCTTGCTTGGTTCGAACTCAGGAATGCCCATGTTCACGGTGATAAGGTCATTCTCTTCAATCTTGAGAACCATTTTGCCTTTCTTGGTGCTTACGTTGATGCTGTACTTATTCGTTAAGCCTTTCATGCGAACGAATCGTGCAAAACAACGAGCACCATTACCACACTGCTCCACTTCACTGCCATCCGCATTAAATATGCGGTAATGGAAATCAGTTTCTGGATCATAGGGAG
>NZ_MCYD01001139.1:0-371 GCF_002876325.1 Vibrio sp. 10N.261.52.A1 | reverse complement strand
TGACGGTTGTAAGACAGTTGCTTACAGCTACATCGGTACTGAACTAACGTGGCCAATCTACTGGGATGGCGCGCTAGGTAAAGCTAAGATGGACCTAGATCGTGCAGCGGCAGCGCTAAACGAGAAACTAGGCCAAACTGGCGGTACTGCTAACGTTGCTGTTCTTAAGTCTGTTGTGACTCAAGCAAGCTCTGCAATCCCTGTTATGCCTCTTTACATCGCTATGGTGTTCAAGAAGATGCGTGAAGAAGGTATTCACGAAGGTTGTATGGAACAGATCTTCCGTATGTTCAGCCAGCGTCTATACAAAGAAGACGGCAGCGCTCCAGAAGTTGATGATGTAAATCGTCTACGTCTGGATGACCTAGAAC
>NZ_MCYD01001138.1:0-1993 GCF_002876325.1 Vibrio sp. 10N.261.52.A1 | reverse complement strand
ATATTATTTAGAGCCTTAATTCTATCTGGAATTTGTTATTTGATAACTTTATAATCCAAAGCCAATCGATTACGCAACCGTTTACTTTTTACCCTTATAGGATTCGATAATGTTCGAAAAGCTATTCAAACTCAGTGAAAACGGCACCAATGTGCGCACTGAAATCATCGCAGGTCTAACAACCTTCCTAACAATGGCTTACATCATTTTTGTAAACCCAATGATCCTAGCTGATGCTGGTATGGACCACGGCGCTGTATTTGTAGCAACCTGTTTAGCGGCTGCTATTGGCTGTTTCATCATGGGCTTTGTTGCTAACTACCCAATTGCTCAAGCTCCAGGTATGGGCCTGAATGCCTTCTTTACCTACGCGGTTGTGATGGGCATGGGTTACACGTGGCAAGTTGCTCTAGCGGCAGTGTTTGTTTCGGGTGTGATCTTCATTTTCTTGAGCATCTTTAAGATCCGTGAATGGATTATCAACTCGATTCCTATGTCTTTGCGTGTAGGTATCTCTGCGGGTATCGGTCTTTTCCTAGCGTTTATCGCACTTAGCAATGCTGGCATCGTGGTTTCTAACCCTGCAACTAAAGTATCACTTGGCGACATTACTGCTATTGCTCCTATCCTTGGTGCTCTTGGTTTCTTCCTTACTATTGCCCTTGTACACCGTGGTGTGAAAGGCGCGGTAATGATTGCAATTCTAGCTATTACAGCTCTTGGCATTATCATTGGTGACGTTCAGTACGGCGGCATCATGTCTACACCACCAAGCCTTGCTCCGACTTTCATGCAGCTTGATTTCTCTGCAGTATTTGAAATCGGTATGATCTCTGTTGTATTTGCTTTCCTATTCGTCGACTTATTCGATACAGCGGGTACGCTAGTGGGTGTTGCTACAAAAGCGAACCTAATTAAAGAAGATGGCAAACTACCTCGCCTGAATAAAGCACTGCTTGCTGATTCAACAGCAACGTCTATCGGTGCTCTTCTAGGTACATCGAACACGACTTCATATGTAGAGAGTGTTTCAGGTGTTGCTGAAGGTGGTCGTACTGGTCTAACGGCTGTTGTCGTGGGCGTACTTTTCCTTCTTGCTCTTTTCTTCTCACCACTTGCAGGTATGATTCCGGCGTACGCAACATCAGGCGCGCTTTTCTATGTAGCAATTCTGATGATGTCAGGCCTAGTTGGCATTGATTGGCGTGATCTTACGGAAGCAGCACCAGTCGTGGTAACATGTCTACTTATGCCGCTGACGTACTCTATTGCTGAGGGTATCTCACTAGGTTTCATCGCTTACGCTGCAATTAAGCTGCTAAGTGGTAAAGGTCGCGACGTTTCACCTGCTGTGTGGATCATGTCGGTAATCTTTATTCTTAAATACATTTTCGCTTAATCGTCTAGATTTCTGCTTAAACGCTGAAGAGGCTATGTTTGGCATAGCCTCTAATAACATGAAAAATTATTAGGTTTTATACTATGAGCAACAAATTCGTTATCACTTGGGACAACATGCAGACTTACTGCCGTCAACTAGCAGAAAAGCAAATGCCAGCAGAGCAGTGGAAAGGTATCTGGGCTGTAAGCCGTGGTGGTTTGGTTCCTGGTGCAATCTTGGCTCGTGAACTGGGTATTCGTCACGTAGATACGATTTGTATTTCTAGCTACGACCACGATCACCAACGTGATATGACTGTCGTTAAAGCACCTGAAGGTGACGGCGAAGGTTTCCTAATCGTTGAAGATCTTGTTGATAGTGGTGACACTGCACGTAAGCTTCGCGAAATGTACCCTAAAGCAAAACTGATCGCTGTATGTGCTAAGCCTTCTGGCGCTCACCTACTAGACGAGTACATTGTTGATATCGCTCAAGACACATGGATTGAGCAACCTTGGGATACTAGCCTAAGCTACGTTGAGCCAGTAAATCGCAAGTCAAAATAAGCGTAAACTTAGTTTTTTGAGAAATGACCCTTTATAGGGTCATTTT
>NZ_MCYD01001137.1:0-9501 GCF_002876325.1 Vibrio sp. 10N.261.52.A1 | reverse complement strand
GTTTTCATTTTCATAAAATTTAAACGTATAGAGTAGCTTCGCTACTTAAATACATCCAAACGATTTGAACTCATAGGTAATACGAAAGGAATAAATTATTCACGAAAATGACAAGTGTAGAGGTTCTGTGATTCTACAAAACCTCAGTACTGATCGTTATTTGGTGGTGGGACAAAATGGAGTCAGCGGGACGAAATCCTTGATTAATAGGGACGACATCCAGATTAATAGGTGCTGAGCACTTCATCGATTTGTTGATTAATAATTTTCATCTCACTGTAGATGAGTGAAAGGTCATCAGCTTCAGGAGCAACTTTGTTAAACGTGTTTTGTTCAACTCTTTCGAGGGCAACTGTTGCTGTCTCTTCCCCGAAGCTGGCTAATATGCCTTTTAAGGTATGCACCGTGAAATGAAGCTTGCCCCAATCTTGCTGTTGCACCAGTTCTTCGATCTCTTGTAATGAATTACCATGGTCTTCTTGGTAGGTTGATAACACGGCAAAAATGACATCTCTGTCATTGTCTAGGTAGGCATTTAAAGCATCAAAATCTAGCATATAGACTCCTGTCGGCTGCATGTTGAAAATGGGCTGGGCGGCTTAGTGGAATAACCATATTTTGATGAGTCACTAATCCATTGATTCCATCTAGGAGGAAGGTCTAACTGAATAAGATCTTCCACGTATTCGTCGCTAAGGTCTGTTTCAACGCATGCGTTATTGACAGCGTAAAGATAGTCTAGCTTAGCGGCGACTGAATAGGGGTAATTGGTAATAAAGTCGCGTAGCTCTTGGAGCGAACCTGAGTCTTCGATGTTGATACAGTTCGAAGGATCGTCTTTGCGAGATTCCAGTTTATCGTTTATTGTCTCACCGCGTGATTTCAAACACTCCTCAACGATGTGATACAAAGAGTATTCACCAAAGTGGCAGAGCAAAGGCAGAAGTTGCGATAGCAGTGAAGTCGGTTGATTGTAAAACTGATTAGCTAACAATGTAGTTGCTCGTATCACTTTTTTGTGTGCAACGAACGGGCTGCCTTCAATCAACAATATATTGCTATGAAAGAGGGCGAGGCTTGCTAACACTTGTTGTTGAAGCGTGGCGGGAAGCTTCAAATTGACCAGCTCGGTAAATTGGTTGGCATGCTCAAGCAAAAGACGCTTATTCTGTACTTGAGTTTCTCTTTGGTACGTCGCTTTAAGAGAATCGAAGTGAGTTCTAATAGAATGTATTACGTCGATATCGGCGGGTGAAATATGGCTTGCGTACATTTCACCAAGCTTAATAAGCATGTGTGTATTGTCAGCGTTCTCAGCCAAATCGATCGCTCTGATTGCGCGATGGCTAATACTTGGCGTCATCTCAAATGCGCGAATAGCCAACTTTAACGCGGGCAGTAGCATGTTGTGTTTTTCATAAATGCAGCTGAGGCAATCAATCACGTTTAACGATAGTGGTTGCACGATAAGGTAGTTGTGCAGTTTCTCTATTGCCAAATTCGGCTTTCCCAAGCTGTCTAGAATTAAGGCTTCTGCGACCAATTTGGTTGGGTGCATGTTAGTTTTAGAGTGAGTGATGAGACTAGAGAGCAATTGCCACTTCTTCCCAGCGATTAGGTGCTCAATCAGTGTTGCTTCGAATTGAACGTTGGATTTCTCGCTGGTTATTTCTAATGCCTGTTTGAGTAATTCCGGTGTGGTAATGGGGTATAGGTGGTTGAGTTGGTCTATTTGTCTTGACTCAAACACGGCACTTTTGATCTTTTTGCCTAATGCCTGGGTGTTAATTGGCTTAGAAATAAAATGGTGAGCTTCTCCTGATAGGGCCGTAAGCACTGTTTCTTGGCGCATATCCCCGGAGAGTAAAATTGTTGCAACCGTGTGGTCGATAAGTCGATTACGATACAGAATACCTAGTAGCTCAAAGCCGGTAAAAGATTGCTCTAAGTGGTAATCAATGAGAAGTACATGAAACGCATGCGTTTCGACAGCCTTAATGGCTTGTCGATAATCCGTCGCAATGAAAATACACTCGTGGGCAATACCTAAACTAGCTAGCTGTTGTTTGATCAGAATCGTCGCGCTTTTAGAGTCGTCGACAATTAAAACCCTTAGGTCTCCTAGTAAGGTCAAATCCATTTTCCTTTATACCAAATGATATTTTTAATTTAGGTGTCAGGTTGCACATTGTCAAGATGCTCGGTTCACATCTATATGATCAATAAGCTATTGGTAATTAAAGAGTATTCACAAACAATCGAGAGTGTTGCTCCTCGGCTACTGTTTTTCCCTTAGTTTTGTGAGGTTAACACTTGTTTGAGCAAAAGAGGCAAGCGGTTAGACTCGCCTCTTTGTTTAATTGGAACTGTATTTATCTACGATTCAAACGGCATTTGTAAGCCTTAAAACTTAATCACGCATACTAAGAATTAGCACTGCAGCTAATGCCAAGAATGCAGTCATCATGAGAAACACATCATTGTAGGCCATGATAGCTGCGTCACGTTGCATGGTTCCTAACAGGCTTGCCTGTGCTTGTTGCATCGCTGTCGCGGCATCACTGCCAGATTGGATAAAGAACGCTTGTTGATCTTTGAGTGTTTGCCAACCTAACTGACTTACTGAAGGTAGTGACTCTTTAATATGTGCTAGATGCTCACGTGTCTTGTTGTCCAAAAGGGTAGCGATGATCGCAATACTGAACGCCCCGCCTAGGTTACGCATAACGTTAGTTAGTGTAGAGGCGTCAGGCGTATCCATTTTTCTGATGTTCTTCATCGCCACTAAAGAGAGCGGAACCATGATGAACGGGCTACCAATCGCACGCAATACCATAGATAAGATCAACTGTTGGCCACCAAAATCTATGGTCATGTGGGTATTTACGTAACAACTGAAACCAAACATCGCGAAGCCAAAGGTCACTAAGTATTTCGGCTTAATGATTTGAGTCAGCTTAGGTACCATTGGAAATATCAACAGTTGAGGAAAACCCATCCACATGAGTACTTCGCCGATTTCCATCGCGTTGTATTGCTGAATCTGAGTGAGGTACATCGGCAATACGTAGATAGAGCCAAGTAATGCCATACCCAATATCAGGTACGCTAAGCAAGACATCGCAAACTGCCCATCTCGTAATAGCCGTAAGTTAACCAATGGTTTTTTGTGTTGAAGCTCATTGATGACGAAGTAGACTAAGCTCACTGCAGAGATGATGCTCAACGTAATGATAAAGCTTGAACTGAACCATTCTTCACGGTTGCCTTCTTCTAGCACCACTTCTAAACAACCAAGTCCAAGTGCCATGGTAGCGATGCCGAACCAATCGGCTTTCTTCAGCGTACCAAGGTCGAGCTTTTCATCATCCAAGCCGTACCGGATCATGGTGATCACAAGCAGGGCTGGTGGGATGTTGATGTAGAAAATGTAATGCCACGAGAAGTTCTCGGTTAACCAGCCACCAAACGTGGGGCCGATAGATGGAGCAAATGTCGCGGTAACGCCAAACAAAGCCATGCCGACAGCACGCTTGTTGATAGGCAGTAACTGTATAACGAGTGAGAAGGCAAGTGGTATCAAAGCACCACCACTAAAACCTTGCATCGCACGGAACACGATCATCGAGGTCATGTTCCAAGAGAATGAACACAGTAACGATGACACGGTGAAGATCGCTGTAGTCCATGTTAGGTAACGACGTTTACCTAATGCTTTTGAAAGCCAACCACTGAGAGGAATAGCGATCATTTCTGCGACTAGATAAGAGGTCGAGATCCATGAACTTTCATCTAGGGTAGCAGATAGCGCACCTTGAATATCTTTAAGAGACGAGTTGGTGATCTGGATATCCAAGATAGCCATAAACGCACCGATCAAGCCGCCAAATAGGGCGATCCAATGGCGAGTTGATACTTTGTCCTCATCATGAGTTGAGTTGATAACACCAGCGCTGCTCATGGTCTAACCTCGTTTATCGATGGTCGCAACCACAGACAAACCAGGAAGCAATCTACCTTTTAACCCTTGCTGGTCTGGAATCGTAATTTTTACGGGTACACGTTGAACGATCTTCGTGAAGTTACCCGTTGCGTTCTCTGGTGGAAGTAGTGCGAACTTAGCACCAGTTGCAGGTGAGAAGCTATCGACAACACCTTCAAGCGGTTGTCCTGGGAAAGCGTCGAGTTCGACTTCAACCGTTTGGCCTTTGTGAATGCCACTAAGTTGCGTCTCTTTGAAGT
This sequence comes from Vibrio sp. 10N.261.52.A1, assembly GCF_002876325.1. Lineage (NCBI taxonomy): Bacteria > Pseudomonadati > Pseudomonadota > Gammaproteobacteria > Vibrionales > Vibrionaceae > Vibrio > Vibrio sp. 10N.261.52.A1. The sequence goes on along the minus strand of NZ_MCYD01001137.1, from coordinate 5,259 downwards.
TCGCCTCAATCCACACTTGGTTGTTTGGCACTAAGCTCATAAGTGGAGCACCAGCTTGAATCAACAAGCCTTCACGTACGCTTCGTTTACCAATTACACCGTCTGTTGGTGCGTAAACTTTGGTGTAATCAAGGTTTAGCTGTGCCTGTTCTTGTTGTGCTTGGGCTTCAGTGACCGAAGCTTTGGCTTGTTCTATCTCGCTGGCAATAACGGTTAATTGATCATTGCTAGCCACAAGGTTTGCTTTTGCTTCTTCTAAATCAGCAAGAGTCACTTTTTGTTGAGAGACCATGCTATCGACTTCATCTTGAGATGCATAATTACGTTTTAACAGGCTACGCGAGCGCTGCACTTGTTGAATCGCACGTTCGTATTCTGCTTCTGCTGAATCGACGCCACTTTCTGCTTGACTAATTTTGCTACGTTGTAACGTCTGTTGGGCGATAAGGTTCTTTACGTCAGACTGAACGACGGCTAGGTGAGCGTTAGCCTGAGCAAGCGCTGCTTGGTAGTCACGATCATCGATTTGAACCAATAGATCGCCTTCCTTAACAGATTGATTGTCCGTTACATAGGACTTAACGATATAGCCAGATACCTTAGGGCTGATATTGGTAATGTCGCCTTGTAGGTAGGCATTATCGGTCGACTCAAAGTACTGACCGTAACCGTACCAATATCCAGCGCCAGCTAAACCCAATGACAGCATGATCGCAGTGGCAATAAGCGGGGCTTTTTTACGTTTTTTTGTGCTTACTTGTTGCGAAGCGGTGTTGTTCTCTGCCATTTCTCTTTTCTCATTTTGTTTTTATTTGGATGTAACGAATTGTAAATGAATCTGATTGATTGATAAGATAGGAAAAAAGGGAAACACTGTTGCAAAAATCTTACTAATTATAGTTTTCGGAGGTCTTATGGACTTAAATGCTGTGACTGTTTTCACACAAGTGGTTGATTGTGGGAGTTTTACGCATGCTGCTGAAGTGTTGAATATGACGAAATCAACAGTGAGTCGAAAATTAGCAGAGCTAGAACAGCATTTAGGTGTGAGACTGATCACTCGTTCAACTCGCAGTTTGATACTCACGCCTGAAGGAGAGCGCTTCTATCAGTCGAGCCTTCAAATGCAAGAGATCATGAATCAAGCGGAGTTAGAAGTCTCTGCAAGCCAAGACCTGATTCGTGGTCCATTGAATGTAGTACTACCGGTAGAGTTGGGTCATCAAGTGCTTGCTAAATACATCCATAGCTTTCTGCTTGAATACCCGAATGTGACGATGAACTTGGAGCTAACCAACCGAGAAGTTGACATCATCGGCGAAGGGATCGACCTTTACGCGCAGATTGGTGAGCTGGTTGATTCAAGTTTAGTTTCTCGATACCTAACAACCTCTAAACGTGTGTTAGTGGCGAGCCCTAAGTATCTAGAACAAGTTGGCCCAATACACACGCCAAAGGACCTTAAGATTCCTTTTCGCATGATAGAGGTGGTAAACAAAGCCGCACGTTTACCTAAGTGGGAATTGCAATTAGGTGATGGGGAGTCTGAATTGATTCAGCTACCAAGCCAACTCCGGGTAAACACGATTACCGCGTGTTTAACGGCCTGTGTCGATGGCCTAGGGCTAGCAGTGTTACCTGAGTTCATCTGTCGGGAGCATTTCAAGACGGGTCGACTGGTGAAGCTGCTGCCGGAATACGACATGCCACAAGTTTCGGTAAGCTTGGTGTATGCCGACAGACAATTAATGCCGAAACGCAAGAAGGTGTTTATCGATTATCTACTCACAGCGTTTCAGAGTGAGAAGCGCAAGTAGCTTGGTTAGCTTAATCTTAGCTTTATTAAGGTAAGCTAACCCCCTTGGTTTTCTGCTAACAGCTAAGGGACTAAATTAATCACTTTAGTTAAGTTCGGCTTTCCACTTTATGACTTCTCCATTGCTTAATATCGCATTGATGGAAGCCGAAGCCACATCGATGTCGCCTTTATCAAACACTTGGTCTGAGAAGTTGGCGATGATCTTACTGCCATCACTGAACGTGGTTTGTTGGACGGTACCGTGGTTATTTAACCATGAGAAATCAATCAACGCTTTATCCCACAACTGTTCGTGTATCGGCTCAAACCCATCTTGGTAGTGTTTTAAGGCTTTGAGCCTCGGGCTTGTACTTTTGAGAGCTTCGTCTCTGGTTAAGTGAACCATCGCGGGCGTGTTATATAGCATGGCTGTTAAGTCACGGCTGGCTTTCACATTGGTAAACTTGAGACTGTCTGAGTGCCAATGGTGCGTATTAATCACTTCATCATGGAATACAGTTTGGTATAACGGTACACGATATTGCGGCGAAAACAGTAGCGACTTATAGGGCTCTTTAACCTTTGCTGGTTTGAAGAAAAAGTCCGGCTTATGATCTGGGTACCAGCGACCTAGGAAGTAGGGAGACTGGCGGTTTTCTTTCATATCTTTATCTGTCCAACCAAACCCTACCGTTTCCAAGCCGTGTGCAAACGCAATGCCCTTGGTGGTCAAGCTGTTGCCGTCTTCAGAGCCCAACACCGGAGACGGTTGTTCGCTCAGCCCCTGCATTCGGTTATTAAAGGCAGAAAGCATTTCCGACTCACTGGTATTGTCACTGTAGTCCTCACGGGCCATTGCCGTTGCATCGACATCTAAGAACAAACTATTGAAGTGACCAAAGTTCATGATGTCTTTGGCGCGCTGTTTTACATAGTCCAAATGGCAATTGGGGTTTAAGTAGAAGCCGTTACCACGAAATCCTTTTTTTAAACTCCCATCGGCTAGCTCAATCGCGCATGTTTTTCTTATTGGATCTGGCAGCTGAGCGGTTAACCAGCTGTCATTTAACTGAGCCGGTATTGCAGTGTTATAGGAGTCGTAAGTCCCCACCAGATAACCAGATTGCTTTGCTAACTCGACTGCGTTTGGTTGATAAAAAGCAGGCATCCAGTTATCAAAGCCCAACCAAAGCTTGTTTAATCCTGCGTTGTTTAGATTATCGACCATGCCGGATGATAAGGCTTGCCCCCAAGTATCTGGTGAGTTAAGAAATGACGACGTGTGTTCAGACAACCAGTTTTTTCGACTTTGCGCCGCGATGTATTGCGCCTCAATCGTGTTATCAGTGAGTGTCGGGGATGCGATGGCATAAAAGCTTTGTAGAGATTGGCTAATAGAATCCAACAGCAACTGTTTGTGGTATTGGCTCAACCAGTCCTTACCCTTAGACAAAGTGGATAGCTCACGCTTAGCTTGATTATATATGTTGAGCTTAGAGCGTTCAAAGTACCACTCTTTTAGTCCCCACCAGTCTGTTACATCTTGGATACTCAAAGGATCTTTACCAAACAGGTAGACATGACTTGCACCAACCAGCTTGCTAATGTCTGGATTACGCGCTTGCTTTGAGGCTAGTGATTCTGACAACCCATTGGCGATGCGCCAGTCGCGGTATTGCTTGGCACCATCGAGCATTGAATCGCCAAGCGTGATACGTACAGCAAAAGGTTGTGACTGATTTAGCGCGGTGAACTGATGCGATGCGCTCATATCGATAAGGGACTTGTTTTTACAGTCCGATTCAGACGTTACATCATTAAAAAACAGTTGGTTATTGGTTGGGTTGATCAATTGGTAGCTGATGAATTGACCATTCTGTTGTGTGGTCCAAAACGGCATCTTTAGGTCTTGAGTGGTGTTGCTTCCAGAGTGGTTATTGGCGAGATAATTCGCCCATCGCTTATTGTTGGTAGGCACGCGCATACCTTCACTAAAGGGCAGAAGCAGTGTTTGTGTTTCTTGTTCCGCAAGGTTGAACCACGCTAGTTCTATTGGTTGATTGCGCTTTACCTTGATATCGGAAGGTAGCGTGAATTGGAGGTCAAGTTCACCTTGATTTAACTCTGCGGTTACTGCGATACGGCTTGGCATTAACGTCCAAGCGGCACTGGTTGAATCCTTGGTTATCTCGGCCACTGTTTGAGGGATACGGTTAACGGTTAGCGAAGCACTGTTAATGCTTAGGTCATTCCAATCTATCATGAGCGTTTCTGGTGATATCGAAACGGTGTCGTTGGCGGTGTGGTCGGCAAGTATTAAATCGTTCTCTTGAGCATGTGTTGAAAAAGCACAAGCGGCGAATACGGCCAAAATGGCACAAGATGTAGCATTAAATTTGTGGTGGATACTAAGCATATCGATATTCCGTAAAGAGTAAGTACGGTTATTACATCTGAGATGCGTTAGTGTTTTGTCACCTATATGTCTCTATTTCTAATTCAAACAACCATCAGTATCTTGTTGTGGTTGGCCTTCAGAAGGGCACCGCAACACGCTGAACATATTGGATTTCAATCGCGCCTTGGTATTCAAACTTTTCTACAGAGGCACTCAAGTGGCTAGCTTTACCTACTGATGGGCTTTCTGTAGGAACAGCGACGTGTTTTGCTTTGATCGGAACTTTGAAACCTAACATGTTGTAGTTTTCATCAAACCATTGCCAACTTACATGGGTGCTAGGGCAGTTATCGATAACCTCTGGCGGCGTGACCACAACGTGTGCGTTCTCAAGCTTATTCTCCAGTGCTAACCAGCGATTGCTGTCATCTAAAGCGACTACAAGTGGGTAGTTGTTCGTCCCAACGGTTAATTGATAAACACCAGATTCTGGTTTGATGAACATCTCATTGGTTTCGATTTCTTGATAGTCGACGCCCGAGTTGAGCTGTCCTTCAATCATCGTAAGACCATCAGGAGCGATGAGTGTGACTGGCTGTGCTTTTTTATTTAGGTCACTTCTGCGTGGCTCGGCTGAGATCTTAATCTGATAGCCTTGTGACGAAAGACCGTAACGTTTAATAAAACTCACTTGGATGTGGTGGGCAGGTCCGTCGCTTTGTTTAAGTGTTCTTCCACATTGAGTTCTAGTGAGTATTTCTTGTTTTACGGGCAGCCAAAGCTGACTATCGAGCGATTCTTGATTGAGTGCGATCTGTAGCTCTTGCCATGCAAGCTGCGGTTGCTCATTAAGTAGCGATTGATAAGATCGTTGTAAAGGTGTCTCTGTAAACCAAGTCGCATGACTCGCAAACGGTAACGCACACAGCAAAGCGGTTAACGATGTTACTTTCATTTCGAATCCCCAACTAAACGGTAGCCAACGCCACGATGTGTCTCTAGTTGGAGTGTTGGCAACTTTTGGCGCAAACGCAGTATGTGGTTATCTACAGTTCGAGTACTC
>NZ_MCYD01001136.1:0-16577 GCF_002876325.1 Vibrio sp. 10N.261.52.A1 | reverse complement strand
ACTCTTCTATATAAAGTAAAAAGGTGCGATTTCGCACCTTTTCTGCTTGTGAATTCCCCTGTTGATTGCTAAAACATCACCTCTTATTTGTTTTATCCATAAAAGACTTCATGACAACAAATCATCAAAGCGGGACAACAGCGCAGCGTAAAACTGTCGTTGTTAAACTGGGTACCAGTGTCTTAACTGGTGGAACATTGGCATTAGACCGTGCTCATATGGTTGAGCTGGTTCGTCAATGTGCTGAATTAAAAAAACAAGGCCACTCTGTGGTTATGGTTTCGTCTGGCGCAATTGCAGCAGGACGTGAGCACCTTGGTTACCCCGCACTTCCCAACTCAATGGCGAGCAAACAGTTGCTTGCTGCAGTTGGGCAAAGTCAGTTGATTCAAGTTTGGGAGTCTTTATTCGCTATCTATGGCCTTAAGATTGGCCAGATGCTGCTGACTCGTGCTGATCTCGATGACCGTGAGCGTTTTCTGAATGCTCGTGACACGATCAACGCACTTGTTGAACACGATATTATTCCTGTCGTGAATGAAAACGATGCAGTAGCGACCAACGAAATTAAAGTAGGCGACAACGATAACTTGTCGGCACTGGTTGGTATTTTATGTGGCGCTGATAAGCTTTTGTTACTGACAGACCAAAAAGGTCTATTTACCGCAGACCCTCGCAAAGATCCAAATGCAGAGCTCATCAAAGAAGTAAAAACCATTGATGACACGCTGCGTAAAATTGCAGGCGGTAGTGGCACGACTTTAGGTACCGGTGGTATGGCGACAAAACTGCAGGCGGCGGACATTGCTCGCCGTGCAGGTATTGAAGTTATCATTGCAGCAGGTAGCGCCGAAAATGTGGTGTTTGACTCTTTGAGTGACAATCCTCAAGGCACACGTTTCTTACCGTTAGCCGAGGCGCTTGAAAACCGCAAGCGTTGGATTTTAGCGGGCCCAGCTTCTGCTGGTGACATCGTGGTTGACGATGGTGCGGTGAATGCCGTTAACACCAAAGGCAGCAGCTTGTTGGCAAAAGGGGTGGTTCGAGTTAAAGGCGAGTTCTCTCGTGGTGAAGTCACCCAAGTTACAGACGGCAAAGGCAAAGTAGTCGCGCGTGGTATCGCTAGCTACTCAAGCCAAGACCTAGCAAAAATAGCAGGTAAGCACAGTAAAGATATTGGCGACATCCTTGGTTACGATTACGGGTCAGAAGTCATTCATCGTGACGACCTTGTCGTTATCCAAGAATAGTTCGAGATGACAAGGTGATGAACGGTGCATCTGGCTTTTTCACTAGATGCACGTAGTACTCATCGCTTTTTTCATCTAAAGGCAGACAGAATTTAGGGAGAGTTAAACGTGGATTTAACTAACATGGGTATAGCAGCAAAAGAAGCTGCTTTTCACCTAGCGACCGCATCAACGGCGCAAAAGAACAAGGCATTGGCGATCATCGCTGATGAGTTAGAAGCAAATGCAGCCGCTATCCTAGAAGCGAACGCAAAAGACATCGAACTGGGCCGCGAAGCAGGTTTAACGGATGCACTGCTTGACCGTCTACTTCTGAATGAAGAACGCTTAACGGGCATCGCTAATGACGTTCGTAACGTTATTAGCCTGAATGACCCTGTGGGCAGCGAAATCGACAGCAAAGTACTGGAAAACGGTATGTCACTGTCTCGTCGTCGTGTACCTCTTGGTGTGGTTGGTGTTATCTATGAAGCGCGTCCTAACGTAACCATCGATATTGCGGCACTGTGTCTGAAAACGGGTAACGCAAGCATCTTGCGTGGTGGTAAAGAGACCTTCTTCTCGAACATGGAACTGGTAAAAGTTATCCAGTCTGCACTAGAGAAAGCAGAGCTTCCTGCTGCTTCTGTTCAATACATTGAAAAGCCAGATCGTGAACTTGTTTCTCAGCTGCTTAAGCTAGATGACTACGTAGATATGATCATTCCTCGTGGTGGCGCTGGTCTGCACAAGATGTGTAAAGAGAACAGCACTATCCCGGTAATCATCGGTGGTTTCGGTATTAGCCATATTTTCGTTGATGAAAGCGCGGATCTTGAGAAGTCTGTCGATGTGGTTGAAAACTCGAAAGTACAACGTCCATCAGCATGTAACTCACTAGATACTTTACTTGTTCATGAAGCGGTAGCTGAGGAATTCCTTGGTAAGCTTAAAACACGTCTAGCGGATAAAGTGACATTAGTAGCTGACTCAAGCGCGAAGGCACTTCTTGCCGATTTTACTGACGTGCGTGATGCAGGTGAGGGTGACTTTGACACCGAATGGCTAAGCTACACACTAGGCGTAAAAGTGGTTGCGGATGTTGCAGAAGCGATTGACCACATGCGCGTACATAACGCGAGCCATTCAGATGCGATCATGACTAATAGTTTAGAAAGCTCTGAGCGTTTCATTAACTCGGTAGGCTCTGCAGCCGTGTATGTGAATGCATCAACTCGCTTTACTGATGGCGCACAGTTTGGTCTAGGCGCAGAAGTAGCAGTCTCTACTCAGAAACTGCACGCTCGTGGTCCTATGGGCTTAGAAGAGCTGACCAGCTACAAGTGGGTGGGTAAAGCGAATTATCTTGTTCGCGGTTAACGTTTCTCGTTAGCTTTACTCTGCAGCTCATTTTAAAAATTGCTATCGCGTAGCAATAATCAATGAATCAGCACACAAAAGGGCCTTAATTGGCCCTTTTTCTTTCCTAACGTTTGGCAATTCCGTTACACTGACAATCAATTATTTGGAGGTGATATGCATTGTCCTTTTTGTTCAGAGAACGACACTAAAGTAATCGATTCAAGACTGGTTGCTGATGGCCATCAGGTTCGTCGTCGCCGTCAATGCCTTGCATGTAGCGAGCGTTTCACTACGTTCGAATCGGCAGAACTCGTGATGCCGAAAGTCATTAAGTCGAATGGAAACCGCGAACCGTTTAATGAAGATAAGATGGTCGGTGGCGTGCAACGTGCTCTGGAAAAACGCCCTGTGAGTGCTGATGCGATCGAACTTGCTATCAGTAATATTAAGTCACAACTCCGTGCAACAGGTGAGCGTGAAGTTCCAAGCGAAATGATTGGCAACCTAGTCATGAGCCAATTAAAAGAATTAGACAAAGTCGCGTACATCCGTTTTGCTTCTGTTTACCGCAGCTTTGAAGACATTCGAGAGTTTGGCGAAGAAATCGCTAAATTAGAGGATTAATCCCTCAGTCATGTCTAACTTTTCTCCCCTAGATTTTCAAATGATGTCGCGCGCTATCCATTTAGCGAAACGCGGCATTTACACCACTGCGCCAAACCCAAATGTCGGTTGTGTGATTGTACAAACCGATGGACAAATTGTTGGTGAAGGCTTTCACGCCAAAGCGGGTGAACCTCACGCTGAAGTACATGCCATGCGAATGGCGGGTGATAAGGCAAAAGGTGCGACGGTTTATGTCACACTAGAGCCTTGTTCTCATTATGGTCGTACACCACCGTGTGCCGAGGGCTTGATTAAAGCTCAAGTGGCTAAAGTCATTTGCGCGATGCAGGATCCAAACCCGAAAGTCGCTGGACGTGGCATCAAAATGCTGCGTGATGCAGGCATTGAGGTTGAAATCGGTTTACTGGAGCAAGATGCTTTAGACTTGAACCCAGCATTTATTAAGCGCATGCAAACAGGCATGCCTTTTGTTCAGCTTAAGATGGCAGCTAGCCTCGATGGGCAAACGGCACTAGCAAATGGTCAGAGCCAATGGATCACATCGCCAGCAGCGCGTCGTGATGTTCAAAATTATCGAGCAAAGGCGGGCGCAGTATTATCAACCAGCCAAACGGTGATTGATGATAACGCTTCACTGAATGTTCGCTGGGCTGAATTACCAAGTAGTGCACAAGCTCATTACGCTGAAGCTGATGTGCGTCAGCCTGTTCGTGTGATTCTTGATCGTCAAAACCAACTGCGCCCTGAGCTCAAGTTATACCAATCGCCAACACCCGTATTAAGAGTCGCAGAGGCGTCTGCGGACATTGAGATCGGCACCACTGAGACAGGTCAGCTGGATTTGCACGAGCTGATGTGCCAATTACCTGCCAATCATATCGACCATATTTGGGTCGAAGCGGGTGCAACATTGGCAAAAAGCTTGATTGAAGCACAGCTGGTGGATGAGCTAATCCTCTATTTAGCCCCTAAACTTATGGGCAGTGACGGAAGAGGTTTGATGGGCGCGTTAGGGCTCACTTCGATGTCTGATGTTATTGACCTAGAAATTAAAGATGTTCGACAGGTTGGTGTGGATATTCGCATCGTGGCTAAACCAATCTCGAAATAGTCACTCCAACTACATACATGTCGTTGACAACAAAAAGAGTTTTAAAATGTTTACAGGAATTGTAGAAGCCGTAGGTACATTGAGTGCAATCACTCCCCGCGGAGAAGACATTACCGTAACGGTTAACGTGGGTAAGCTTGATATGGCCGACGTTCAGTTAGGCGATAGCATCGCAACCAACGGTGTGTGTTTGACGGTCGTCGAATTCAATGACCACAGCTACAGTGCAGATTTGTCACTTGAGACCCTGAAAAAAACGGGCTTTGTTGATTACCAAGCGGGTGACAAAGTGAACCTAGAGAAAGCGATGCTACCAACGACACGTTTCGGTGGTCATATCGTATCGGGTCACGTGGATGGCGTGGGTGAGATTGTTGAACGCAATCAAGTAGGCCGTGCTATTGAATTCTGGGTCGAAATGCCCGCTGAAATATCAAAGTACGTTGCTCAAAAAGGCTCGATTACTGTCGATGGCATTAGTCTTACTGTGAACGATTTACGTAAGAATGCATTTAAGCTGACGATTGTTCCTCATACCTCTTCAGAAACCACCATCGATCAATTCCATGTTGGTCGTAAAGTGAATCTAGAAGTGGATGTGTTAGCGCGCTACATGGAGCGGCTACTGCAAGGTCAGCAACAAGAGTCTGAACCTGAATCTCGATTGACGATGGAATTCTTACAACAGAATGGTTTTGCCTAATCGTTGATATGAAGTGCGCTGAGCGTCACTTTGTAGAGCGAAGCAATATCATCAGGTTTAAATAGTGTCGGTTCTAGGAAGCAGAACCATTTCAAAGGATATAGAACAATGCCAATTAGTACTCCTCAAGAAATTATTGAAGACATTCGCCTAGGAAAAATGGTTATCCTGATGGATGATGAAGATCGCGAAAATGAAGGCGATCTGATCATGGCAGCAGAACATGTGACGCCAGAAGCGATTAACTTCATGGCGATGTACGGTCGTGGTTTAATCTGCCTAACCTTGACTAAAGAGCGTTCAAGCCGCATGGGTCTTGCGCCTATGGTTCAAGACAACAACGCACAGTACACCACTAACTTTACCGTTTCGATTGAAGCGGCAGAGGGTGTAACTACGGGTATTTCTGCGTCTGACCGCGCTGTGACGGTTCAAGCGGCTGTTGCGAAAGATGCAAAAGCGGCTGACCTTGTTCAACCTGGTCACATCTTCCCTCTAACAGCACAAGAGGGTGGTGTTCTAACTCGCGCTGGTCACACTGAAGCGGGCTGTGATTTAGCACGTTTAGCGGGTTGTGAGCCTGCATCGGTTATCGTTGAGATCCTAAATGACGACGGCACTATGGCTCGCCGCCCTGATCTTGAAGTGTTCGCTGAAAAGCACGATATCAAGCTAGGTACTATTGCTGACTTGATCGAATACCGTAACAACACAGAAACCACGATTGAGCGTGTTGCACAGTGTCATCTACCGACTGAGTTCGGTGACTTTGAGCTTGTGACTTACCGTGACACTATCGATAATCAAATCCATTACGCAATGCAAAAAGGTGACCTAACGGGTGAAGCGCCACTGGTTCGTGTTCACCTGCATGATACCTTCACCGATCTGCTACATTCTGATCGTGGTACTGAGCGCAGCTGGTCGCTAGATAAGGCGATGAAGCGCATTGGCGACGAAGGTGGTGTGTTGGTTATTCTGGGCAACGAAGAGTCGTCTGACTCTTTGATTCACAAAGTGAAGACATTCGAAGCTCAAGATAAGAACGAGCAACCAACCATGGCTAAGAAGCAAGGTACTTCTCGTCGCGTTGGTGTCGGTTCTCAAATTCTACAAGACCTAGGTGTTCATGATATGCGCCTATTGTCTTCAAGCACCAAGCGTTACCACGCTCTTGGTGGTTTTGGTCTTAACGTTGTTGAATACGTTTGTGAGTAACTACTTACATACTGGTTTATAACAACATAAATCTATGATGATTTGAGAGGCTCTTTTGGTTCGAAGTAGGACCAAAAGAGCCAAGTCGCTGAGCCTGACTTTTGTCGTGTCAAACGTTGGCGCTTAGCGACTTGCTGTTCCCAAATGGTTGGGAGCGAGGCTTGGTTATCATCTTTACATCTCCGGTGTCTGTTCTTCTAAATTAGCATTAGATATTGCTCACAGTTTTATGCTAGAATCCGGCGATTCTCACTTGATGAAAATAGTTAAAGGAAGGCTTATGAAAGTGATCGAGGGTGGCTTCCCAGCGCCAAATGCAAAAATTGCTATCGTTATTGCTCGTTTCAACAGTTTTATTAACGAAAGTTTACTTTCTGGTGCAATCGATACTTTAAAACGTCACGGACAAGTAAGCGAAGACAACATCACTGTTGTTCGTTGTCCTGGTGCAGTAGAACTTCCACTTGTAGCGCAACGCGTTGCAAAAACAGGTAAGTTCGACGCGATTGTATCTCTTGGTACAGTAATTCGTGGCGGTACGCCTCATTTTGACTATGTTTGTAGTGAATGTAATAAAGGTTTGGCGCAAGTGTCTCTGGAATATTCTCTTCCTGTAGCATTCGGCGTACTAACTGTTGATACGATCGATCAAGCTATTGAACGCGCAGGAACCAAGGCTGGTAATAAAGGTGCAGAAGCTGCACTAAGCGCACTTGAGATGATCAACGTTCTTTCTGAAATCGATTCCTAATGGGGGCCAGTGTGAAACCAGCCGCACGTCGTAACGCACGTCAATTTGCTCTACAAGCAATTTATTCTTGGCAAATTACTAAAGAAAATATTGCTACCGTTGAAGAACAGTTCTTATCTGGTGGTAAGTATGATGAAGAAGAACATCATGCTGCAGAACCTGCACTTGCTATGCCAGAAACAGACGTTGCATACTTCCGCGACCTACTAACTGGTGTTGCTCTTAGTCACATGGAACTTGATAGCAAGCTTCGTCCATTCGTATCTCGCCCGATGCAAGATCTGGATCTGATGGAACTAGCGCTTCTACGTTTAGCTATGTACGAGATGACTCGTCGCGAAGATGTACCATACAAAGTGGTTATCAACGAAGCTATCGAGCTTGCGAAAGTATTCGCAGCAGAAGACAGCCATAAGTTTGTGAATGGTGTGCTTGATAAAGCAGCGCCACACGTACGTAAGAAGTAATCTCTACGTATATTGAATCTAAAGGTCAGCTTTCATGCTGGCCTTTTTTGTTAGTAAATTCCAAAGATAGGGCATGTGATGTCTGGTGAATTCAACCTAATCGATAAATATTTCGTAAACCGACAGCCTCAACGTAAAGACGTGCACCTCGCCGCCGGTGATGACTGCGCTTTGGTGAAAGCCCCAAGCAATGTTGAGATAGCGATCAGCACCGATACCTTAGTGGCGGGTACTCACTTCTTAGCAGAAGCAAACCCAGCTTGGATCGCGCACAAAGCATTGGCTTCAAACATCAGTGATCTGGCTGCGATGGGTGCAACGCCGGCGTGGGTCTCTTTTGCCTTAACCATGCCTGAAGTAGATGAAGCTTGGCTAGCGCCGTTCTGCGACTCTTTTTTCAAACTTGCAGACTACTTTGGTATTCAGTTAATTGGTGGTGACACTACAAAGGGGCCGCTGAGCCTAACATTGACGGTACAAGGCTTTGTGCCAGAAGGGAAAGCCCTACGTAGAGATGGCGCGAAAGTCGGGGATTGGATTTACGTGACAGGTAATTTAGGCGATAGCAAGGCAGGTCTAGAGGTTCTATTAGATCCAACAACAAACCAAGCTAAGCCGTATGCGAAAGAGCTTGAAGAGAGACACTACATTAGCTCTCCACGAGTGTTAGCTGGCCAAGCGCTTGTCAATCTTGCTTCATCGGCTATTGATATCTCAGATGGTGTCATCTCGGATTTGAAACATATCCTTAAGCGCTCAGAGGTTGGTGCAAGCATCGATGTGAGTACCTTGCCTATCTCCCCTGAATTACGCCAGTTTGCCCCAGATATCGCTACGGCGCAGCAGTATGCACTGACCAGTGGTGAGGAGTATGAGCTTTGCTTTACCGTGCCAGAAGAGAATAAAGGTTCATTGGAAAGTGCTTTGTCACACACTGGAACAAAAGTCACCTGTATTGGTCAAATAAGACCTGTAGAATACTTTGAACTACACAATAATGGTGAACCGCTGAGCTGGAGCTTAACCGGTTACGATCACTTTAAGGTTAATTGATGACAAACCCACTATCTGCAATCTCTCTTAAAAACCCTTGGCACTTTCTAGCAACGGGTTTTGGCAGTGGCTTATCGCCTATTATTCCTGGAACCATGGGTACACTCGCCTCGATTCCTCTGTACCTATTATTGGTTCAATTGCCGTTCCCGGCTTATGTCGCGGTGGTCGTGATAAGCTGCATTATTGGTATCAAGATCTGCCAAGTGACCTCAGATGATATGGGCGTACATGATCATGGCTCTATCGTATGGGATGAGTTTGCAGGCTTTTGGATCACCATGAGCCTAGTGCCAATGTTGAGCATTCCTGCCGATGATTGGAAATGGTTGTTGACGGGCTTTGTTCTATTCCGCTTCTTCGACATGGTAAAACCGTGGCCGATTGGCTGGTTAGATGCCCGAGTTCATGGCGGTTTAGGCATCATGATTGATGATATTGTGGCAGGTATTATGGCGGCTATTTCGCTATATGCTGTGGCCCACTTCGCAGGTTGGCTAGTTTAAATAAAGATAAAACAAGGAATTACAATGTCTAAGAAGGTTTACTGCATCGCTCAATTTCAGCCGAAAGAAGGCAAACTGAACGAGCTGTTTGAGGTATTAAAAGCACTAGAGCCAAACACTCTGCGTGAAGATGGCTGTATTCAATACACAGTAACTCGCCACATTCAGAGCCCGTTTGCTGAAGGTCAGAGCTTCCCGATTGCTTTCAACGAAATCTGGGCGGATAACGAAGCGTTTGAAGCGCACTGCCAACGCCGTGAAATTCAACAGTTCTTCCAAGAGCAGTGTGTTGATGAAACAGGTTTAGTTGAGAACTTTAATGTTGCTATCTACTCTGATGAACCAGAGAATTACGACGCGCCTGTTCTTAAGCCGTGCTGCTAATTTGCTGTAACAACTGACTTAAACAGTAGCTAGCTAATGAGTTAGCGGATACTAAAAAGGTTGACCCTAGGGCCAACCTTTTTTTGTTTTGTTGCTTATGCAGTTTGCTACTGAAAGCTATTTAGCAAGGTAGTCAGAGATAGAGTTCTCAATACCTTTCGCGTCTAAGCCTAGCTCTTCATGCAGCTCACCTTGAGTGCCTTGAGCAATGAACTTGTCAGGTAGGCCAAGGTTCAGTACTGGCATTAGCAGTTTCTCTTGCATCAAGAACTCAATTACACCAGCACCGGCACCACCGGCAATCGCATTTTCTTCGATTGTCACCAGTACATCGTGGTCAGCGACAAGTTGTTTGATTAAAGCTTCATCTAGAGGCTTAACAAAGCGCATGTCTGCAACGGTGGCATCCATTGCATCAGCAGCTTGAAGTGCATTTTCTAGGAAAGTACCAAAGCTTAGGATAGCAACCTTAGCGCCATCTTTTGCTTTTGAGCTTTCACGAACAATACGACCTTTACCAATCTCAAGTGCAGTAAACTCACTTTGGATTTCTGTGCCCATACCATTACCACGAGGGTAGCGAACCGCACTTGGTCCATTGTGCTGGTGGCCAGTGTAGAGCATTTGGCGACATTCGTTTTCGTCGCTTGGTGCCATGATCACCATGTTTGGAATGCAGCGCATGAAGCTCAAGTCGAACGCACCTTGGTGTGTCTGACCATCGGCACCCACAAGACCTGCACGGTCAATCGCGAACATAACCGGTAGATCCATGATAGCCACATCGTGGATCAGTTGATCGTAGCCGCGTTGTAGGAATGTCGAGTAGATAGCCACAATCGGCTTATCACCCGCAATCGCCATACCAGTTGCTAGCGTCACGGCGTGTTGCTCTGCAATTGCTACATCGAAGTATTGATCTGGGTATTCTTTAGAGAAACGTACCATGCCAGAACCTTCACGCATGGCTGGCGTGATCGCCATCAGCTTAGGATCTTGCGCTGCCATATCACATAGGAAGTCACCAAAAATCTTTGAGAACGTTGGCTTAGAGCTGGTGCTCTTAGGCAAGCTTGAGTGTGCAGGATCGAATTTAGGCACACCGTGGTAACCAATTGGATCTTTCTCTGCTGGCTCGTAGCCTTTACCTTTCTTGGTCATGATATGCAGGAACTGAGGACCTTTTAGATCTCTCATGTTCTTAAGCGTTTTAATCAGCTCGTTTACATCGTGGCCGTCTACTGGGCCGATGTAGTTAAAGCCGAGCTCTTCAAACATGGTACCTGGAACAACCATGCCTTTCAGATGTTCTTCTGTACGACGAACTAGCTCTTTAATCGGCGGAACGCCAGATAGCACTTTCTTGCCGCCCTCACGAATAGACGTGTAAAGACTGCCAGAAAGAACTTGAGCTAGGTGGTTGTTAAGCGCACCTACGTTTTCAGAGATAGACATCTCGTTATCGTTTAGGATAACCAGCATGTCATTGTGAACATCGCCTGCGTGGTTCATGGCTTCAAATGCCATACCAGCAGTAATCGCACCGTCACCAATCACGCTCACAACTTTACGGTTCTTACCTTCTTTCTTGGCACTGATCGCCATGCCGAGTGCAGCACTGATCGATGTTGAAGAGTGACCAACAGAAAGGGTGTCGTACTCGCTCTCTTCACGCCATGGGAATGGGTGCAGTCCGTCTTTTTGGCGGATAGTCGACAGGCGGTCACGGCGACCGGTAAGAATTTTGTGCGGGTATGCTTGGTGGCCAACATCCCAAACCAATTGGTCAAAAGGCGTGTTGTACACATAGTGCAGAGCGACAGTGAGCTCTACCGTACCTAAGCCTGACGCTAAGTGACCACTTGATTGGCTCACTGAGTTGAGAAGATAGGTGCGTAATTCATCACAAAGCTGTGTCAGCGTCTCTTTTGGGAGAAGACGCAAATCCTCTGGCTTATCAGCCAAAGCAAGAGTTGGGTACTTTGATATATCAAGAGTCATAGGTAATGCGCGCTTATTGTCTTAGTTCTTGCGCTCGATGACGTATCGGGCGAACTCTTCGAGTAACTGGGTATTGTATGGGATCGCGGCCAAAGCTTGAAGCGCTTCCTGCAGTAGAGATTGCGCTTTTTCTTGAGCGCCCTCTAAACCTAGCAAAGAAGGGTAGGTGCTTTTGTTCAAATCTTGGTCAGAGCCCTGTGGTTTACCCAAAGTTTCGGTGTCGCCAATGATATCCAAGATATCGTCTTGAACTTGGAAGGCTAATCCGATGGCATCTGCGTACTTATCTAATTGAGGCAGCACCTCGAACGCTTTTTCACCTGCAGCTAGCGCACCTAAACGGATTGCACTCTTCATAAGAGCACCAGTTTTATTGCGGTGAACTTCTTCCAGCTCTTCAAGAGTCACTGCGCGGTTTTCAGCTTCGATATCGAGTGCCTGACCGATACACATACCTTGAGCACCAGAGGCTTCAGCTAGGCGTTGAATCATTCTAACGCGATTGCTTTCCCCGTCAGCACTTAATGTGCCTTCAGCAAGTATAGTAAATGCCAGAGTTTGTAGGGCATCGCCCGTTAAAATGGCGGTCGCTTCATCGAATTTGATGTGACAGGTCTGATGGCCACGACGCAGCTCATCGTCGTCCATTGCTGGAAGGTCATCATGAATCAGAGAGTAGGCATGAATACATTCGACTGCAGAAGCTGGAGTATCGAGTTCTTCCGCGGTGCAACCGAGCATTTCCCCTGTAATGTAGACAAGAAATGGACGCGCGCGTTTGCCGCCTAAAAGTAACCCGTAACGCATTGCGTTGATCAGGTTCTGATTTTGGTGTGGCAGGCGGTCAAGCCAAAGGTTCAGTTGCTCGTTATTACGTGCTTGATAAGACAATAAAGTCTCGATCATAGGGGATCTCATACAATTCGTTATTCTGGTTGTGGGTTAAAGTCACTCAGTTCTGCATTTTCGTCATTTTGCAGTAGGATGCTAACACGTTGTTCTGCATCGTTTAGTTTACTTTGACCTGCACGAGCGAGGGAGATACCTCGTTCGAATTTTTTCAGCGCATCATCTAAAGCTAGATCACCATTTTCTAGTTGATCAACCAAGCCATCGAGCTCTTCGATTGCCGCTTCAAAGCTCATATTTTCAGGTTTCTTAGTAGCCATAATAAATCTGCGTTTGGAAAGATGAACGAACGTTACCCTAGGGCGTTCAGATGGTCAAATGTAACCAATAAATTTTGCTAGAAAGTTCGTTTTTAAGAGGCTTGAAGCCACTTTCCTTTAATAACCCTACCTTTCTCGAGTTTATGACAGTTCGAGAACGGGGAAGCGGGTAATAGTTGTGATACAAAAAGCAAAAGTGTGATACTTAGGCCAAGAATTTACTAAAAGATCTTATAGTCTTGCCGATAAAAGAATTATCGTCGACATAGAGCTACAAAAAAGCATGAGGAGTGCTCAGTGGATTTAGCAACCCTAATAGGTTTGATTGGTGGATTTGCCTTTGTAATCATGGCAATGATCCTAGGTGGAAGCCTCGGGATGTTCTATGACACGACATCCATTTTGATCGTGATTGGTGGTTCAACGTTTGTTGTTCTAATGAAGTTCACCATGGGACAGTTCTTTGGCGCGGCTAAAATTGCCGGCAAAGCATTTATGTTTAAAGCCGATGAGCCTGAAGACCTTATCGCTAAGATTGTTGAAATGGCGGACGCAGCACGTAAAGGTGGTTTCTTAGCTCTGGAAGAGATGGAAATCAGCAACAGCTTTATGCAAAAGGGCATAGACCTGTTAGTCGATGGTCATGATGGTGATGTAGTGCGTGCAGCATTGCAAAAAGATATTGCGCTAACGACAGAACGTCATGAACAGGGGGCGAAGGTGTTTTCTGCATTTGGTGATGTTTCCCCTGCGATGGGGATGATCGGTACCTTGGTAGGTCTGGTTGCCATGCTTTCGAACATGGATGACCCTAAAGCGATCGGCCCTGCGATGGCGGTAGCACTTTTAACCACGCTGTATGGCGCAATTCTATCGAACATGGTGTTTTTCCCTATCGCAGACAAGCTTGCACTGCGTCGTGACCAAGAGACACTGAACCGTCGTTTGGTGATGGACGGTGTGTTAGCGATTCAAGATGGTCAAAACCCACGAGTTATTGATGGTTACCTGAAGAGCTACCTAAATGAAGGTAAGCGTACAATTGATGGTGAACCTGCGTAAGAGGAGTTGAAGATGGATGAAGAGAATCCATGTAAATGTCCTCCTCCGGGGTTACCTCAATGGATGGGAACATTTGCTGACTTGATGTCACTACTGATGTGTTTCTTCGTACTTCTGCTCTCATTTTCTGAGATGGATGTACTGAAGTTCAAACAGATCGCTGGCTCGATGAAGTTCGCATTTGGTGTACAGAACCGTTTAGAAGTAAAAGACATCCCAAAAGGGACTAGCATCATTGCGCAAGAGTTTCGCCCTGGTCGTCCAGAGCCTACGCCGATTGATGTGATCATGCAGCAAACGATAGATATCACTCAGCAGACGTTGGAATTTCATGAAGGTGAATCTGAGCGCGCTGGTGGTACCATGCGTGACCAAGGCAAGATGACTGGAGGCAAGTCGCCAGAGGTATCGACTCACGACAACCAAAACTCTGAGTCAGACCAACAGCAACAGCAAGCCGAAGCTCAATCTCAAGAGATGGAAACCTTGATGGAAAGCATCAAGAAGGCGTTGGAACGAGAGATCGACCAAGGCGCGATTGAGGTGGAAAATCTAGGCCAACAGATTGTGATTCGAATTCGTGAGAAGGGTGCATTCCCATCGGGCTCTGCTTTCTTACAGCCTAAGTTTCGACCTTTGGTGAGACAGGTGGCTGAATTGGTGAAAGATGTTCCGGGCATTGTTCGAATCTCAGGTCACACTGATAATCAACGTCTTGATTCTGAGCTGTATCGCTCGAATTGGGATCTGTCATCTCAGCGAGCGGTATCTGTTGCTCAAGAGATGGAAAAGGTTCGCGGATTCTCTCATCAACGTTTGAGAGTACGTGGTATGGCGGATACAGAGCCAGTAGAGCCTAACGATACTGAATGGCAGCGCAGCCTGAACCGTCGCGTCGAGATCAGTATCATGCAAGGTGAGCCACTTTACAGCGATGAAGTTCCAGTGATTTCTGAATAGTACCGAGCTACGAGTTAAGCTGACTTATTAAATTAACCAGAAAGCCCAACCTTATGATGAAGTTGGGCTTTTTATTTATGTGGTGAGTGGTTGGCTTATCTACCTATCTACCTATCTACCTATCTACCTATCTACCTATCTACCTATCTACCTATCTACCTATCTATCTATAAGAATGCCGACCGTGAGTAAGCATGCTATTTTTAATAGGGTGTGTATTTATTACTGGTGCCAAAGCAAGCACTCTTTTCCTTGTTTCACTTTCTCATGTATAATTCGCGCCCTTAGATTTAGATATGATCTACTCTTGCTTCAAGTGCTGCGTAAATTCTCCAATTTACTTGGCGAAGAGCCTTTTAAAATTTTGAACATTAATGTTGTGAACGTACTATGAAATTTATTGTTAAGCCCCATCCGGAAATTTTTGTAAAAAGTGAATCGGTGCGTAAGCGCTTCACAAGGATTCTAGAGTGCAACATTCGTAACGTTATTCAGCGTCGCTGTGAAGGTGTTGCGGTATTTAACCGTCGTGACCATATCGAAGTGACGTCTGAGAGTGATAAGTACTACACAGAAGTGCTAGAGGCTCTTACTCACACTCCTGGTATTCACCACTCTTTAGAAGTACAACAGTCAGACTTCAAAGACTTGCACGATATTTACGAGCAAGTTTTAGAGCGCAGCCGTGCTGACATTGAAGGTAAAACTTTCTCTGTTCGTGCTAAGCGTCGTGGTAAGCATGAGTTCACGTCTATCGAGCTTGAGCGCTACGTAGGTGGCGGTTTGAACCAAGCGGTTGAGTCGGCACGCGTTAAGCTGAAAGATCCAGAAGTAACGGTTAAAGTTGAAGTCGCTAATGACAAACTGAACCAAGTTCTGGCGCGTCACAAAGGCCTTGGTGGTTTCCCTCTAGGTACTCAAGAAGACCTACTGAGCTTGATCTCTGGTGGTTTTGATTCTGGCGTATCAAGCTACCTACACATCAAACGTGGCTCTAAAGTTCACTACTGTTTCTTCAACCTTGGCGGTCCTGCGCACGAGATTGGCGTTAAGCAAGTGGCTCACTACCTATGGAACAAGTACGGTTCTTCGGCAAAAGTGAAGTTCATCTCTGTAGATTTCGAACCGGTTGTTGCTGAAATCCTTGAGAACGTAGAAGACGGCCAAATGGGCGTGGTTCTTAAGCGTATGTTCATGCGTGCTGGTGGCATGGTTGCAGACAAGTTCAAGATCGAAGCATTGGTTACTGGTGAGGCACTAGGTCAGGTATCAAGCCAAACGCTAACTAACCTGCGTCATATTGATAACGTAACGGACACGTTGATCCTTCGTCCACTTATCAACTGGGATAAAGAAGACATCATCGACCTTGCGCGCGAGATTGGCACTGAAGACTTTGCGAAAGTAATGCCTGAATACTGTGGTGTTATCTCTAAGAAGCCAACAGTGAAAGCGAAGAAAGGTAAACTTGAAGCAGAAGAAGCTAAGTTTAACTTTGAAGTGCTAGAGCAAGTGATCGAGAACGCTCGTGTTATGGATATCCGTGATATTGAGAAAGAGAGCCAAGAGCAAGCTCCAGAAGTGGAACAGGTTCAAGCTGTGGCTGAGCACGCTATCGTTCTTGATATTCGTAGCCCAGACGAAGAAGACGAAAGCCCATTAGAAATCGATGGCGTTGATGTAAAACACCTGCCTTTCTACAAGCTAGCGACGCAATTTGGCGATCTAGACCAAGGTAAAGAGTACCTACTGTACTGTGACCGTGGTGTTATGAGCCGTTTGCAAGCGCTTTACCTGCAAGAGCAGGGCTTTAAGAACGTTAAGGTTTACCGCCCATAGTCTGCTAGCTTAGAGCACGACTTAGGTTGTAACTGTCTCGTCCTAAAATACGTTGACAGTTTTTTACTAAGCCAACAGCGCCGGCTGTTGGCTTTTTTCATGCACCTCATTTGGAGTTTTCATCATGAGACTGAG
>NZ_MCYD01001135.1:0-1716 GCF_002876325.1 Vibrio sp. 10N.261.52.A1 | reverse complement strand
CTGGTAGTTCTAGAGTTACCTTACCCAAAGTGCCGTTACGAAGCTCGTGAAGTAAGATTTCAGAACACTTATGAAGGTCGATATGACCGCCAGCACGAAGTGCTCCACGCTTACGACCGATCGCTTCCATCAACTCGATGTCAGACTCTGGCAGCTCTTCAATTTGGTAACGCTCTTGCAGTAGGTGAGGGTACTGCTTCGCAAGATACTCCACGGTGTAGAATGCCACTTCATCGTATTCCATTGCCGTATCTTTTACCGCGCCGGTTGCTGCTAGGCGGAATCCGCTGTGCGGGTTTTCTACTTTTGGCCAAAGGATCCCTGGGGTATCTGAAAGAATCACGCCGTTTTGTAGGTTAATACGCTGTTGACGACGAGTTACCGCAGGTTGGTTACCTGTCACTGCGATTGTACGTCCTGCTAGGCAGTTAATGATGGTTGATTTACCCACATTTGGGATGCCCATGATCATAGTACGAATGTTCTTACCAATCTCTTCACGGTGTGGTGCAAGCTTACGAACCAGTTCCATGATGTGATTGACTTCTTCTTTAACGCTGGTGGTAATTGCAATAGCCTTTACACCTTGCTCTTTTTCGAAATGCTCAATCCAACGTTCAGTTAACTCAGGATCGGCAAGGTCACGCTTGTTCAGTACTTTTACACAAGGCTTATCGCCGCGCAGTGAGGAGATCATTGGGTTTTCACTACTGAACGGAATACGCGCATCCAGTACTTCGATGATCACATCAACTTGTGGGATAACTTCTTCGATTTCTTTGCGGGCTTTATGCATGTGACCCGGAAACCATTGAATTTTACTTGCAACCATATGAAAATCTTACCTTTTATTTTTATGGTTAGGCTGGTGGGGTATCAGGTGGGGTACCAAAAGAGAAATCAGATAGAGGGGTACTGAAGTATTTAACGACCACCTGAAGCCACGTCAGCAATGTTGTGATCATTTTAACACTTTAACGGTTAGGACGAAAATCTTAGTCGATTTAAAAGATTCATAAGATTCATAAGTCAAATGATGAGGTTTGTTTTCTCTTCTAATCTACTTAGCTCGGAACGCCGACTAAAGCTCTCTTGAACCCATCATTTTTTGAACACACGTCAGATGATTGAAAGCAATTGTAATCAATTAATTTTATTCTGCGTCAAAGTCCGCATTCTTTTGTGTATACCAACTTGCTTACTAAAGTTGCTGTGTAAATGATGTTTAATCTAAGCCCACATCAAGGTTATCCATGCTGAAAAAGATGTGCCTGAAAATGAGCTGATTAATATGTTAAGTGAAATTTATCGAATGGAGTGCCTATGGGTTACAGCTCAATGCTCAGCTCATTATCAATCATCTCTTTTAGCTTTGCCTTGATCTGGCTTTTTGACTGGCTACCTGCAATTTGGCTAAGTTTGGCCCAGTCAGCTTCACTAAATGTTAGCGTTTTTTCTTCTTTGCTGGTTTTAGTATCTTTGCTTTTATTGAGCTCTCTTTGCTTTCTGCCAAACTTCTCGGTTAGTTTTGCTTCCAGTTTTGTAAATTGGTTTGGGTCTGTGGTAGCGCAAAGCACATCAAAGATACACAAAATGGTTTGCTTTTGCTTATCGGTGCTCTCTGTTACAGAGAGACCGATCGCCGGGAAGTTTTTGGTTAAGCTACGGTAATGCCAGCTTATCAAATTGCTATTGCTTGTCTGAAAGACATTTTTA
>NZ_MCYD01001134.1:0-775 GCF_002876325.1 Vibrio sp. 10N.261.52.A1 | reverse complement strand
ACCTTGCTCACCCGCTCTCGCCGCTTCTATTGCTGCGTTGAGCGCCAGCAGGTTGGTTTGCTCCGCAATGCCACCAATCTCTTCCATTATCTTACTGACACTTTGCGCTTGATCGCTCAGTTGGTAAGTCGTTTGTGTCGCTTTTTCAGCTTGTGAAACTAAATTTTCAAGGTTGCGATGAGTTTGGTCAATGCTCTCTTTAGCGCCAGCACAAGTCTCTAGAGTCACATCGACAATCTGATGGGCTTCTTCTGTACGAGACGAAACTTCATTCGCGGTTAATTCAACCTCTTCGGTTGCCTCACGTACTTGCAGAATGTCTTTGGTTTGTTGATCTAACGCTTCAGACACTTCAAACGACGTAGCATTAAGATTGTCAGCCAAATCTTGCAATGGTTTCGCTGAGTCAGTCATTCGACCTAATACAGTGCGTATACGAGCAGACAGAAGTTTTAAGTGAAAATCAGCCACAGAAAACTTACTGTTCCCTGAATAAACTAGGCGGCTCACGCTATCGAACTTTGATTGCAGTTTTTTCAGCTGTAAAGGTGTGTCGATGAGTTCTTGGCGGAACAACAGCGCAAGAGCAGAGACAGGCAGTAAACTCAGAAGCCATTGGGACACTTGCCCTACTTCGACAAGGTTTGAAATCAGCGGTGCGGCCAGAGAGCCCAGCAACACAGCATAACGAACACTATCACTGATCTGTAATGACCATTGGCGACCAGATTTCTCAGCCTTCAATAAACATTGGTATGCTTTATCGGCAACTTGT
>NZ_MCYD01001133.1:0-570 GCF_002876325.1 Vibrio sp. 10N.261.52.A1 | reverse complement strand
ATGCTGATATCAGCATGAGCAAGAATATCGCGTAGAACCAAAATGTTTCCGCCATTCATCATGAAGTGGCTAGCAAATGAGTGTCTTAATACGTGCGATGCTTGACCAGAAGGGAGGCTTATGCCGAGTTTGTTCTTCAGGATATAGCAGAAAGGGGTATAGCATTGCTCGAAGAGTTTGCCTGAAGTGGGTTTATAGATCTCGTTGTAAAGTGTTTCAGAGATAGGTACAGAGCGATTCTTTTTTGTTTTAGTGTTGGTGAAGGTGACTTTATATTTGCTTAACTGAGAGCCTTTTCACACACCAAGTTCCTTCAATTTAGTGAACACAGTAAAACTAACTTTTCTAACAAGTATTGGAGCTGATCGAAGATGGTGTCGCACTGAGTACTAATGAATAATGCAGGGCTCAGGTAGGAGTATATTTGATGGGACTGGTGGTCGCAGACAATCAAGGCAAACCGATAACAACAAAGTAGAAGCCATTCAGATGGTCATCCAAATGGCTTATGAGAACCGAAATTAATTGGGATTTCTAGTTAAATATATTTCTATGGGATTAAAGTTAACA